>JANNGV010000480.1:0-2141 GCA_031404055.1 Chloracidobacterium sp. | reverse complement strand
TCGCTGATCGACCATAACGTCGCCCACTTGTCGCTGGCGTTCTACGGCATGGGCCGCATCTCGCACGGGACGCAGGCGACGATGACAATGAACGTGGGCCGTGGTGGTGCTATTCGCAAGAATGGCGTGATAACGCCTGTTGCGGCGGCGTGGAAGATGCGTGAGATCGATTTTGGCGAGCTCACCAAAACGGGCGTGACGATTCCATGGGGTGATGTCGCGACGGCTTATTATTCGACCGGAATTCCGAATATTGAAGTTTTTACCGTTGTCCCGCCGTCGGCTTTGAAGATGATGAAGCTCAGCCGCTATCTCGGCTGGCTGCTGGCGACCGGGCCGGTGCAAAAGGTACTCCAAAAACAGATTCCCGCGGGCGGCCCGAGCGACGAGGAACGAACAAAAGGCAAAACGCTTCTCTGGGGCGAGGCCAGTGACCCGGCTGGCAACCGAGTCGAAACTCGCCAGCAAAGACCGGAAGGTTACACTTTAACAGCGTTAGCCGCGTTGAATATTGCTCAGAAGATACTCAAAGGCAATTTCACCCCAGGCTTTCAAACACCCGCGAAGGCATACGGTGCCGACCTTATCTTGGAGATAGCCGGTGTCGCAAGGCAGGACAACGTGTAAGCCCCCCAAGCAACGAGGGTCTATCGTAGGTTTTCGGTTTGTCCGCTTCGAGTTTGTCCAAGATCACACCATTTCTCTTTCAAGCTGTCGTCGCGATGCGAGTGTAAGGCTTATTCTACGGTTATCGAAAATTAAAAAAGAGTAGCGGCGTTTTCCCACCGAGCTTTTAGCTTCGTCATAAACTCGATGAACCGCGGGTCCTGTTTGATATTTTGCAGCGACTCGTCCCGCTCGAACAGAGGATAGTTCGGAAATCCGTTCTCGGCCGCGAATTCCAGCCATTCGACGGCTTGTTCGGGTTTGTTCATAAGAGCGTAGGCGCAGGCAATGAAGTAGGCCGTATGGTGGAAATGGCCAAAGCCTTTTCCATTTTCCACAGCAAGCCTGATCTTCTCCTCAGCGATCTGTTCCTGACCCGCCGAGGCCGCCAGCACGGCCTGCTGGCTGGTGATCAGACCTCGATTGTCTTCAGGAAAATCCTTTAGAAATCGCTCCAGCTCGACGACGGCTTCGTCCTTCCTCCCTAAATTGAAAAGCGCCCAGACGATCTGGTGCCCGACCAGCGACCGATTTGCGTCTTTCGGCACCTTGCGCAAACCGGAAAGAGCTTGTTCGTATTTGCCCTGAAACAGAATTGTTTCGGCAACACGGAACTGTGCCAGGCTGTTGTGCGGATTGACCGCGAGAGCGCGATCCAGTTCCCTGAGAGCTTCGTCGAACGCACCGATATGATTGTAAACAAGGGCAAGTTGGTTTCGGGCCTCATCCAGATTCGGGTTCAGCTCAAGAGCGCGGCGGTACTCACGGATCGCCTTTTCGTGCGGGAAGCGATTCGCCGTCGTCCAAAGCAGTCGTCCGCGGGCGAGATAAGCCACAGCCAGGTTAGGGTCGAGGGCCAAAGCCTTTTCCACTTCGACAAAAGACTTCTCGGCCAGCGCTTTGTCGTTCGGATAAAATAGAAACAATTTCCACGCATACGCCTGGGCAAGTTCGGCGTGGGCCGCAGCGAAAGCCGGATCAGCGGCAACAGCTCTCTCCAACAACGCGATCGCGGTTGCATTATCCTCTTTATTCTGTCGATGAAGGTAAAATTTGCCGTGAAGGTAATTATCGTAGGCTTCAGGGTTAACCGGAGCCGCGGACCCGAACTGCAGCTGCTCCTGCGGTGTAAGTTTGATACGTATCTCGCTCGCCACGTCCCGCGCAACCTCGCGCTGAAGTGCCAGAATGTTCCGCATATCCCGCTCGTAGCTGTGTGCCCAGAGGTTTTGGCTGGTGGCCGCGTGGATCAACTGCAGCACGATCCTCACCCGGTCGCCTTCGCGAACCACCGACCCCGTAAGTACCGCGTCCGCGTTCAGCTCGCGACCGATTTCCGGCACCGTCTGCCGGCTGTCCTTGTACCGCATGACGGACTGTCCCGAAATGACACGCAGCGAGCCGATCCTGGCTAGATCCGTAATCAAGGCCTCGGTCATGCCATCCGCAAAATATGTTTCAGACTCGTCGGCTGA
>JANNGV010000479.1:0-6725 GCA_031404055.1 Chloracidobacterium sp. | reverse complement strand
GATCCGCCCAACCGGATATTTATCGTAATACGCAACCTCTTGTTTCTGCAGCTTTGTAAAGATCTCGGTCCGCAGATCGAACATGACCATTTGCCCGACCTTGTTCAGCAATATTTCCTGCGTGTAAGAGAAAATAAACCGAAAAAGAAACACGCCGAAAAAGGCCAACGCGAACAGCCAAACGCCATCGGTATTTTTTGGAACGATGAAATAGTCAACCGCGATCTTCGTAAAAAGCGGCTGGAGGCTGACCAGCACATTCGTAACAAGCGTCAGCGTTAAAGCCATCGCGACTAAATGCCAGTACGGCTTCAGATACCGCAACAGACGCTTTACGACACGCAGATCATACGTCTTCCCGATCTTCTCTTCTTCGTGATATTTGTCGACTTCTTCGGACATGTGTAAACGTTAATTCTAGGTTGGGCGTTCGCAAATGGCAATCTGGCCGGAGGTGCCGGCCGCCGATGCGGACCGTCTCACTTCATCCAGTTTCTGTCCAAAGTGAGACGGGTTAAATATAGTTCCTACAAGATTTACCGCCAAAAATCGTCTCATTTGCAAATTGGTTAAACTTTAAGTGAGACGGGTGCATGTGCGGCCATCGGAGGCGAGAAATTGTCGAGGACCAGAACGAGGCGCTCGCTACGGCCAAAGCTTAAACAATATTGCACAGATGCAACAAAACGTCAAGTTCGTGATCTTTGCAAAATTTATTGGTTTTGCATAACTCAAAAGAATCTAAAATGACCCGTCACCTTCCACTCAAACAGCCTGTCTTCTGCTCGCGTTCCGCCGCCGATATTGTGAATTATCAGATAGCGTTTTGATCTATCGTTCCAGAGATTTGAAACAATACCGATATGCGTCATTCCTTTACCGTCCAGGTCCCATGAAACAACATCGCCGGGTTGATAGTCCTTTGTATCGACTGTAACTGGCCGTGCTTTTCCACGGCGTTCGAAGTAAGTCTGTAGATTTGGCACGCGGCGGTGATCAATGTTCGTATCCGTTTTTTTCAATCCCCATTTTTTGGGATACGCGGCAAAATTAGCGGCCATATCTTCGTGAACCTGCCTTTGCAAATCAACGCCCGCGTTTCTGAACGCGCGGATGATCACGTCCGTACAAGCACCGGTCTCGATTGGTACATCGCCATTCGGGTAGGGAATAACATAATAATCCTGGGTGTAGCGTGTGGTAAGTTTTGTTTGTTCCTGTGCGTTTTCGAGTATTTTCCGAATCGCATCGGATTCAATTTCAACAAGTTTCGGATCTCCATCGATTCGAGAGGAGGATCCCGTCCCGGTCTCTCGCGTGCGGGCTGTTTCATCACGCTGGCAAGCGGGCGAAAAGGCGACACAAATATATAAAAGAACAGTAATCACGGATCTCATATTAGATTGTGCACTCACATAATTCACCATCTTTTACGCGATCGTTTGGTGAACGGTTCAAGAAATTATCGGCCTGGCCTTTATCTCGGTTTCCGGCACGTGGATAATTGGCGGATTTCACAATTACATTCGCGTGGGTTTTGCCTCAGCGCTTTCTATCTCACGGGCGACTATTCGCAGATCGGCGACGAATTCGCGAAATTGTTCTTCGCGTGCGCGCGCGCGCATCAATCGCACGCAATATCGACGAAGGATGCACGGTCGCCATTACCTTTTCAGCCATCGGCGACTCCAGCCAGATGCCGCGTTCTTTCGTCACCTTAAATTGTTTTCCGAGCAGGGCCTGAGCTGCAGTGGCGCCAAGACAAACCATAATGCGCGGGCGTACAACATCGAGCTCGGCGGCGAGCCATGGCAGACACGCCTCAACCTCGCTTGCTTTAGGCCTTTCATGCAAACGGCGTTTACCTCGGGGCGTCCACTTAAAGTGTTTGACTACATTCGTAACGTACGCTTTTTCCCGGTCGATGCCTGCTTCCGCCAAAGCCTCGTCGAATAGACGCCCGGCCGGACCGACAAACGGGCGCCCGGCAATATCTTCCTCATCACCGGGCTGTTCGCCGACAAACATCAATTCAGAATCTGTTCGGCCTTCGCCAAAAACAGTCTGCGTTCCAATTTTATACAGATCACAGCCTTCGCACTCGTTAGCCGCGGCCTTTAGTGACGGGTAATCGATGTCATCGGGGAAATAATTCAAGGCGCTTCGTTCAGGCAGATCATTCATAATTTCTTCTGAGGTGCGAGAGCTCAAATTCCGCGCCAAATCGACTCAAATTTCTAGCTATTGCTCCAAGCGTCGGAAACGGCACGGCCTTTATCGATGTTGTCCACGACAAGGATAAGTTGATTATCGTGATCGCTGTACTGAACCTCGATGTTGACGCCGGCCTCTGCCATCGCCCGTCCGATTTTCCCGAGCTGGCCGGGAACTGCTTGCTTCAGCCGGACAGTCAAAACCTCTCTGACGGCAACGACATCGATGCCCTTCGCTTCAAGCGCTTCACGGGCCGCCTTGCCGTCTTCGAACAGAAAATGCGCAATCGCTTCGCCTTGAACGATCCAGCATCCGCCGCCCTCGACACTGACACCGGCAGCACCGAGCGTTTCTCCCATTTCGGCCAATGAACCAGGCCTATTCTCAAGACGTATGGTCAGATCCCACATCAGATTTCCTCCATAATCGGTTCGGTCGTAACAATGGTTTTTACCGAGCTTGCGATAAAGCATTTCTCGTGCGCCGCATGGTGCATCGCGTCGATCTCCGTCGTCGTAGGCAGATTATCACCACCGAATTTCGCCTTTGGACGAAGCGTCACTTTGGTCATCGCCAGCCTTCCGTCACTGTCCTTTCCGAGCACGCCCTCGGCATTGTCTTCGTAGCTTTCAACGACGAAATTCCTTTCGGCGGCGATTGACAAAAACCAGAGCATATGACAGCTCGAAAGCGACGCAACAAACGCCTCTTCCGGATCGACCGCCGCTTCGCTCGAATACGGCGGCGGTACAACATGCGGCGACGCAGAACCGGGAACCTCCGCCCCGCCATCGAATATCCAAAGGTGCTCGCGGCTGTATTTATTATCCGAAAACGCCTCGTCCGCGCCCTTTTTCCAACGGATCTTTACAACGTAAGACATAAATTATTTTCTCGGCCCAAGATAAATCCAACTCGACCCGATGCAAAACGACGGAATCGTCTCGCATCGCGTCCCAGCTTTTCTGAAGACAAATTGAATGAACTAATATCACCTCGGCCCATGTATACGTCTGCTCGCACGCTGCAGTTCTTCGACCATGTGGTGTATGCTCATTATGTCTTTAGACAGCAATTCTAATCCCTCGGCAAGTACGGCCACACCATATGCGAGATGATTCTGAGAATCGCTAGTCTTCCAGGCTAATTGCGCATTACTTTGAGCAGCAACGAATTTCTGCATAGCTTTTTCTGTATAAATCGCACTCATAATCTACTCCTAAAACTATCAGGTTCTGTTCAAGCAAATTCTGCGGGCCAGTACAAAATATCATGTTTATCAATCCGGGATAAATCCAGAAACCTGGCTGTTCCAGAGGCTTGCGTAAACGCCGCCGAGGTTGATCAGGTCTTCGTGGCTTCCGTCCTCCACGATCTCGCCGTCTTCGACGATGACGATGCGATCCATTGCGCGAAGGGTCGATAACCGGTGGGCGATGGCAATGACGGTTTTGTCGCTCATTAGCCCGACGAGAGCTTCCTGGATCGCCGCTTCGCTTACGCTGTCGAGGGCGCTTGTCGCTTCGTCCAGCAGCAAGATAGGAGCGTTGCGCAGCACGGCTCTCGCGACCGAGATACGCTGACGCTGGCCGCCAGAAAGCATCACGCCGCGTTCGCCGACCTTCGTGTCATAGCCCTCTGGCAGCTCCCGTATAAAGCTGTCGGCCTGTGCAAGTTTTGCTGCCGTGACGACTTCCTCGTCGGTCGCGTCAAGCCGTCCATAGCGGATATTTTCGATGATCGAACGGTGAAAAAGCGATGTCGATTGCGGTACGAAGGCAACGGACTTTCGCAGCGAATCGAGAGTTATTCCGGCGATATTCTGACCGTCGATGCTGATAGCTCCGCCACCGAGTTCGAACCGCCGCAGAAGCAGGGAAACCAGCGTAGATTTTCCCGCTCCGCTGTGCCCGACGAGTCCGACTTTCTCGCCGCCCGCGATTTTCAAATCGAAATTGCCGCGAAACACGCGCTTTCCGCGATACGAGAAATCGATCTTGCTGAATTCGATCGTCGTGTCGCGGATAATAAGCGGCTTTGCATCCGGCCTATCGACTATTTCGTGCGGTTCCAAAAGTTCTTTCAGTCCCTCGCTGACCTGCCCGTAAAAAGTCACGGCTCGTGTCAGATTTTGACCGAAGGAAAACATCCGCTGTTCGAGGCCGATGACGATCGTGATCACCATCACCAACGATCCGACGCTTATTTCGCCGCGTGATATCAGCCACATTCCAAACGCAAACATCGACAGGATAAACAATGCGAGCAGAATTCCGTTTGTGACCAAAACCCATTCCGACCACCACCATTCGCGCAAATGCGTGCCACGTTGATCGCCGATGTGCTTTCCGATATGCCGCTTTTCGTGTTCGACCGAACCCGTATATTGCACCGTATCGACATTCGAGGTGCTGTCGACCATCTTGCCTTTCAACAGCGATGAAGATTCGGCATAAGCAAAGCTGAGTTTATGCAGCCTGGACACAAAAAAGATATTCAACGGAACATAGACGATCATCCAGACGAGCAGCGACAGAGCGAAATACGGATGGGCATAATATGTCAGAAACAAGTCGGCCGTCAGCCCTACGGCGAGCGGAAAAAAGTGCCACAGCCATTCCGCGAGCAGATGTTCGATACCGGACGACGCATTTGATATTTTGTTAACCAGGGCACCCGCGTGACGGTCGCTGAAATAGGTCGCTGAATGCTCTGAAAGATAACCGAAAAGCCGCCTGCTGCCCTCGGCAACCGCTCCGGTTATCCAACGCATCCCGCAGAAACCGCTGGCCCGCCAGATGATCTCATTGACCAGATACACCGCCGGAAAAATGAAAACCCATTTCCATATCGCCGAAACATCGGCCTGCCCCTGCCCGAACGCAATCGCACTATCCGTGAGCAGTCCGAGTATGTATGTAGAAACGCGCCCGCCCGCCGTCGCCAGCAGCACGGCCGCCGTTGCGCCGTATGCCCACCGGCGATAAGGCCCGCTGACAGCACGCGCAAAAGCGATCGGCTTTGCCGGTATCCAGTCTTCTTTCTTATAAGCACACATGGGTAAGTAGAAACTAACGTTATGGTCGGCACGAAAGTTCGCGCGCATCTCTGCCTCGATTGGTATCAGGAAGGAGCGACAGGTGAGTTAGGAAATCAGCATGGGTAAGATGTTACACCAAAGTTCGAAGTTTTTTCAATACCTCACCTATGATTAAGGCGGAAGCTTTGTAATGAGGCCGTGAGTTCCTTGAATGTAGCCGTTCGACATTCAAAAGATTGAATTTTTTCCCGGTACAAGCAACTAATCGGCCGCTTTACGGCTCAAACTTACTGGTTTATCCGATCGGCTGACTGGAGCATGATTTTGCGAGTATTTCTAACCTTTCTATTTACGATCTTGCTTGCGGCTGCGGGAGTTTACGCGCAGCCGCCGGAACCGGCCGAGATGCGTTGGATCGAGGACATGTACCTTGCCAAAGACGACGGCGGCGGCAAGGCCGGCGTTGCCGCTACGGATTTTTCGACGACCGATATTCCTATCCACTGCGTAGTGCGTTTGAGCGGCGCGTCGACGGTAACGGTACGAATGAACCTTGTTGCCGTCAATGTCGCGGGCGTAAAGGCCGAGACGCGAGTTGTCTCAACAAGCTATACGACAAAAGACAACCAGGATCGCGTAAATTTTTCGGGCAGGCCAGACCGTGTTTGGACAGTCGGCAAATACCGTGCGGACGTGTTCATCAATGACACACTGGTTAAAAAGCTGGACTTTGAGATCCGCAAACCCACAACTGCAATCAAGTCCGCGCTTGGATTTCAACCCAAACAACCCGCAAAACCCAAAGCCTCTAAACGCAACTGACCACACTCCAAGCGACCCTTAAACAAAAATGCCCGAAGCGTTGAGCCTCAGGCATTTTTACTTGAATTCCTGTTTGATTACCAGCGATTCGAGCTGCCGCCGTAGCCGCCGTCTCCACCACCGCGATTTCCGCCGCCGCTGCCGCCACCGCGACTGCCGCCCCGGCCACCACCACCACCGCCGCCATATCCGCCGCGACCGCCGCCGCCACCGCCGCCATATCCGCCACCACCACCGCCACCGGGTCGGCTTTCACGCGGTTTAGCTTCGTTTACCTTCAATTCGCGGCCGTCCACTTCTTTGCCGTTGAGCTCGTCGATTGCTCGTTCGCCTTCTTCTTTCGATGACATTTCGACAAAGCCGAACCCACGCGAACGGCCCGTGTCGCGGTCTTCGACGACCGACGCTGATTCAACCGTACCAACGCTCGCGAATAATTCCTGCAAATCGCTGTTCGACGTGTTGAAAGACAGATTTCCTACATAGAGCTTCATTGACATATTTGTATTTTTCCTTGTTCCCGGATGTTGTCCGGGAACATAAAAGAAGTGTCGAATGCGAGTTTTCTTCGGAGAAACGGTCGGCCCGCGAAGGAATGCGTTCGGATGCTCAAAATCAGAGCTACTTCTATAACCTATAAATCGCCCTG
>JANNGV010000478.1:0-3703 GCA_031404055.1 Chloracidobacterium sp. | reverse complement strand
CGCGGCCAGTTCGAAGAGCGTCTGAAAAAGATAATGGCTGAGTTGAAGGAAAACGACGAAAATATCGTTTTCATCGATGAACTGCACACGCTGGTCGGGGCCGGCTCCGCCGAAGGCACTTTGGATGCGGCAAATATCCTCAAACCTGCGCTTTCACGCGGCGAGATTCAGTGTATCGGTGCAACAACGCCGTCCGAGTTCCGCAGGACGATCGAAAAAGACCGTGCACTCGAACGCCGCTTTCAGTCCGTAAAAGTTCAGCCGCCGACCGAGATCGAAGCTTTGCAGATTATTAGGGGAATCGTCGAGCGTTACGAGGCGTTCCATCAAATTCGCTATTCAAAAGAAGCGCTCGAAGCCGCCGTTTATCAATCAAGCCGTTACATTCCCGACCGTTTTCTGCCGGACAAAGCGATCGATGTTCTTGACGAAGCCGGTGCCCGGGCCAAGCTGCGTTATCAGGCCGAAAACGGCGGCGAGCCTTCGTGGAAGGAAACCGTCGATAATTGGAAGCGTGCTGCCGCCAACGAGGATCAGATCATCTCGTTTGAGCTGAAAACGCTCGAAGATTCGTTCTTTGCGGTCGAGGTCACAAAAGACGATGTTGACGAGGTAATCGCCCGATGGACCGGCGTTCCTGTTTCGTCTATCAAGCTTGAAGAAGCGACGAAACTCTTGAGCATCGAGACCGAGCTGCACAAACGCATTATTTCGCAGCGTCCGGCAATTTCCGCTCTTGCGAGGGCTATCCGCCGCTCGCGTGCGGGGCTAAAAAATCCAAGCAAACCCGTCGGCTCATTTCTATTTCTTGGCCCGACAGGCGTCGGCAAAACAGAAGTTGCCCGCACGCTTGCCGAATATCTTTTCGGATCCGAACGCACGCTCATCCGCTTTGACATGAGCGAGTTTATGGAGAAACACGCCGTCGCGAAATTTATCGGCTCGCCTCCGGGATATGTCGGTTTTGAAGAAGGCGGCCAGCTTACGGAAAAACTCCGCCGCTCACCGTATTCGGTAGTTTTGTTTGACGAGGTCGAAAAGGCGCACCCCGATCTGTTCAACGTCCTGCTCCAGGTTTTCGAGGACGGCGTTCTGACCGACGCCCAGGGCAACACGGTCGATTGCAAACACGCGATCTTCATCATGACCTCGAATATCGGCGCGAAATTTATCCAAAAGCGCACGTCGCTCGGCTTCCAGGGCAACCGCGATGCATCCCGCGAGAAAATGGAGGAACAGGTCTTGTCGCAAGTCAAACAGACCTTCGCCCCCGAATTTATCAACCGGCTGGACGAGATAATTATCTTTGACGAACTTGTCGATGACGACCTTTCCAAGATCATAGACCTCCAGATCGTCGCCCTGAACGCTATTCTCGCGAAACGTATGCTGACCGTCAGCCTGAACTCCGACGCCCGCGCATGGCTGATAGAAAAAACCGTCGCCGAACGCAGCTACGGCGCCCGCCCCTTAAAGCGTGCATTACAAAAATACGTCGAAGACGAGCTCTCCGAAGCCCTTATCCAGGGCGAAGTCCACGAAGACAGCACCGTCGAAATCTTCCGCGAAGGCGAAAAACTAGCCTTCCGCACCGTCATCACCGATGATCTCGAAAAAGCCCTAACAGAAAAATAGCCGGCCGCAGGGCAGGCTTCCCGAGTTAGAACCGGAATCGGAACTGGTATCGACGAGGTCTTAAAACTCCCCTCCTTGCTTAGGAGGGGTGGTTGCCGCTTCGGCAGACGGGGTGGCAGATCATCCAAAATCTTAAAATCAAATTCGCTTAACACGATGTACGAAAGTATTTGAAAAAGAGCGTATTAATACCCGAATATTAATCCGCGTTTCGGCAATTTCCGCCTCTGCTTTTCGCTTTTCGCTTTTTTGCCTGTATAATTCGTAAGTTTGTGGGACAGACGTAAAAGGCAACCTCGCGCTTGTTGTCAGAATCATAGGTTGAGTAAAATCCGACATTGAATGGCCGTCTGTTATTGATTGTTCTGTTTTCGTAATTATAAGACTTGGCGGCGTTTAAGGCTCTTCGCAGCTTTCATAACCGCAGTAATAAGGGAAAATCGCTTTTATGTTTAATCTCCGTGCATTCGGGCTTGTCCTAGTAAGTATTGCCGTTTGGGCAGCCCCGGTATTTGCAAAAGCTGGCACCACTGCGATTGAATTTTCAGCCGCTGAACAACAGCAAATCGTTGAAAACGTTGATATTCAGGGCAACCGCCGTCTTCGCGATGACGATCTTCTCTATTACATTAAAACGCGATCGGGCGACGTTTATGATCCGGCCGCCCTCGAACGCGATCTGAAGGAACTGCTTTCGCTGAACTTTTTCGATAAGACCGCAACCCGCGTTATTACCACGGAAGGCGTCCGCGGCGGGGTTAACGTTATTTTCGAAGTCCGCGAGCTGGCTATTATCCGTGACCTGCAGTTCACGGGTAATAAAGCTATCACCGAATCCGATATCTTGAAAGCATTTCGCGAAGCTCGAGTCGGTATCTCAAAGGAGGCGGTTTATGATCCGGTAAAAGCCCGCGGAGCGACCCGAGTTCTTCGCGAAATGCTTGCCACGAAGGGCTACCCGAATGCGAAGGTTGAGGTTAAGGAAGAGGAAGTCTCTGCTACATCGATTGCACTGACTTTCGCGATCGAACAGGGAAACCGCTCACGCATAATTGAGATTGATTTCGAAGGCAACGAGAATTTCAAGGACAGCGAACTCCGTGCACAGCTTACACTTGTGCAGGAAACAGGGCTTATTTCCCGGTTCAAAGGTCAGGACATACTCGACCTGCGAAAGCTACAGTACGATCTTGGTAAAAATGTGCGGGCGTATATGTGGTCGAAGGGCTATTTTCAGGCTCGTATTGGTGAACCCGAAGTCGTAGGGCTCGGCGTACAACGCACCGATTTTATACCGCTCATCACGCTTCCACTTCCGCTGATCTCCTCAAAAGACGACACGCTGAAAATCATAGTTCCTGTGACGGAAGGCAAGGTTTTTCGCGTCGGTGAGTTGAAGGTTGAGGGCAACTCAATCTTTTCCGAACAGCAGATCCTCGCGTATGTCGGGTTAAAAACAGGCGAGATAGCCGATGGTAAACGCCTCCAGGACGCCGTTTACGAGAACATGAAAAAGGTCTACGGCAGCCAGGGTTTCGTGCTGTTCAGCGCGGAATACGAGCCGGAATTTAAGGATAATCCTGCGAATCCAAAGGAAGGAATTGTCGATATCAAGATCGTTATTGATGAAGGCAAGCAGTTCACGCTTCGCAGGCTCGAATTCACGGGCAACACCTTTACCCGCGATCGTGTCATGCGACGCGAGTTTCTGATAAACGAAGGCGATATCTATAATCAGAACTACCTCGATATTTCGGTTGCCCGCCTGAATCAAACGCAGTATTTCGACCCGATTGACAAAGATCAGGACGTGGAAATTCGCACCGATGAAGAGCAGGGCGACGTCGATCTGATCGTCAAGATCAAGGAAAAAGGACGCCAGCAAATCTCTTTCAATGGTGGTGTTTCAGGTATCGGCGGCTCGTTTTTTGGCCTAGAATATTCAACCAATAACCTGGCCGGCCGGGGTGAAATTCTGTCATTCTCGCTCGGCGCCGGAAATCGCCAACAAAGCCTTCAATTCACATATCAGGAGCCGTATTTCAGAGACAGACCGATCTCCGTCGGG
>JANNGV010000477.1:0-2156 GCA_031404055.1 Chloracidobacterium sp. | reverse complement strand
CCGATGGCAAGACACTGGCTGGGCCTCATGTATTCAGCCGAGCCTGAAGATATTTCCACGCGCGATGCGGGCAACTATGATGATACGGGCGTCAATCTCGCCGGACAAGGGATATTGTTCAGCATCCATCGGTGGTAGGAACGGTTTATGCCGGGACAACCGAGGGTTTTTGGATGACGACTAACGGCGGCAAATCGTGGATCCTGACGACGCCGCGCAATGTCGAGGTCAACTCGATCGCTGTTCACCCCGACGAGCCGAACCGCGTCTATATTGGAACAAACAATTTCGGCGTCCTCGTTTCAAACGATGGCGGCAAGAATTTTTCTCCAACCAATGACAATTTTACCAGCCGCTTTACTTATACAGTTACGCCCGATGTGACGCAGCCCAACCGGCTTTACGCGACGACGCAGAACACCAGCACGAGCGGCGGTTTTTTCTTCACCAGCAGCGACGGCGGTACAACATGGGTTCAGGCAAAAACTCTGGACATTAATCGTGTTTCGCCGTTTGCCGTGCTTCAGGATCGTGTCGACTCGACGAAGATGTATCTGGGAACAAACGTCGGTATCTTCCAATCAATTGACAGGGGCGGAGCGTGGACACTGCTTGCACCGCCCAAACCCGTTAAGAAGACCCCGGTCAGGAAAGCTCCCTTAAAAAAAGGAGCGAAGAAAGCGATTGTACCGAAGGTTGAGCCTAAAGCCGTTATGGTTGAAAAGGGCCAGGAGCTTATTCCGGCAATTACCGAGAAGGTAAAGGTTCTGACCTACACGGAAGACGACAAGAATGGTATTTTCGCGGGAACCGATAACGGCCTTTACAGAAGCTATGATGTAAAAAAAGGCTGGGAGAAAATTTCGTTTGGCGAAGGCATCGATGACAACGTATTCGCGATTTTCGCCACGCCGGCGATTCCAGGTACTATCTGGGTTGGAACGGCTTCATCGGGTGTGATCGTTTCGACCGATGACGGCGAAACTTGGAGCAAGGTTGATGGCATTCCGGCTAATATTCCGATCAGCTCGATCACGGTCGATGCGAAGCGTCCGAATTACGTTTACGTTGGCACGATACAGTCGTTCTATCTGAGCCGCGATGGCGGTCGTACATGGACGCGACGCGGCGGAAAGCTCCCGCTTGGCAACTACACCAGCATTCTGATCGATCCGAAGAATTCGGATGAGATATTTGTTTCGAGCGCTCTCGAAAACGACGGCGGCATATTCTTTTCGGATGATGCCGGCATGAACTGGAAGCGGGTTGATTCGAAAGAGATGAAACTGCCGAGCCGCCGCGTCTGGTCGATGGCGTTCGACCCGGCGGATTCTAACCGCATCTTCGCCGGTTCACATTCATCGGGCGTCTATCGCATTGACCGCAAAGCCGATTCCGCCACGGTCGATCCGAAACCGCCGACCGCAATTTCCAAAATCGAGAATTGAGCCTTTTATCCCGCCCTGCGGTTTACCAGCGATGACTAGAGGCGGTGTTTCGGCACTGTCTCTTTTTTGTTGCCAACTTGGAAGTTAACGATTTGAACTCTATAATCTGAAACATCGGGAGCAATAAATCTGTGATGCAAGAAAGTGGCTGTTCGGTATCGGTTGGCGTTGGCGGGTTGCGTACCGAAAGCCTTCCGTTTTCGTCTGTTCCCGGACAAACTAAACTCTTCATCGACTTTCAGCAAAACCCGCTTTCTCTCAAAAAAAATTACCCGTCGATCGTTTCGTCGCATACCGAAGTTGCATCACACATTCCTGATGTTTTGGCCAATTACAAAACTGACCGGGGACAATTATGCGATGCTCTGACACGTATAAATTCAGCATTCGGTGCCGGTGCAAAAACCTTCGAAAATATCGATCTGCTTCGGGCAAACGATACGGTTGCGGTCGTCACGGGCCAGCAGACCGGATTATTTACGGGACCGCTTTATTCGATCTACAAGGCCTCATCCGCAATAAAGATGTCCGAATGCCTGAACCGCCGGGGCATTAAAGCCGTTCCCGTTTTCTGGATGGCGACCGAGGACCACGATCTGGAAGAAGTTTCTAATGCGTTTGTGATTGGCAGCGGACAGGAATTAGCCGAACTGAGCATTTCGTCGGATGAAAGCGAAAAAGGCCGACCAGTCGGGCGGATAAAACTGC
>JANNGV010000476.1:0-2275 GCA_031404055.1 Chloracidobacterium sp. | reverse complement strand
GCCGCCGAAGATCAACATCGAGAGCATGATCATCGCGTCCGACATGGTCAAATAGGTTTTAGCACGCGGCAGTTGAATTCTGAGGTAAGAACTGAAGAAAATCGTAACAAACGACAACGCGAGCATTCCCAAGCTTATCCTCTCCGTCGGAAATCGGTAAATCGCCCATGCCGCAGCCATAATGCCGAGCGGAACTAGTGCGATAATATACTTGTTTGCAAGGCTTTCTTTACTTTCCATATCGGAGGCAAGTAAGAGATTGAACGCGGTCGGGAGTCGCGGAGTATGCGGATTCGGCGGCTGATTGCGTGTCCTTATTATTCAGCCTTAAGAAGTATATGTTAAAACTTTTTATTATTCCAGTAAAAATGTTCAAATTTTTGAATAAAACCTGATCACAGCTTAAGTCGCGTGACTGCTTGGGCCACGACAATAGAAATTTTAGACCGCAGAACGTCTATCACCGCGAGCGCGACGATTAGGGCAAAGCGAAAGTAATCATTCTCCGCCTTGCAGACTGGTTCCCGGCCTGTATTATTGTGAGATGCTTAATTGAGAATAGTCGCTCGTCGTACTGGGAACGCCGTGGATGGATGGCGTTAAAATATTTGTCCAGCGAAACTTATCTACCAGCATCTTCTCGATCTCCGCAACCGGCACAGGCCGCGAGAACAAATAACCCTGACCGTATTCACAGCCTAGAATTCGGAGCTGATTAAGCTGGTAAATATTCTCGATGCCCTCGGCAATGACGCTCAATTTCAGCGTTTGGGCCAGGGAAATTATCGTATGCACGATTTCCGCATTCTCGCCGCCGTCTTCCATCATGGTAACGAACGAGCGGTCTACCTTCAGTGTGTCTAATGGAAAGCGGTGCAGATAGCTAAGACTGGAATAACCGGTGCCAAAATCGTCCACGCTTAACCGGACGCCCAGGCCTCGTATCTGCTGGAGCATCGAAATGGCATTCTCGGCGTTCTCCATGACTACGCCCTCTGTTATTTCCAGTTTAAGGCACGACGGGTCAATCTTGGTCTCGTCCAGAATGGTCTGGATCTGCTCGACCAGAGCGTCATGCCCAAAGTGCTTGCCCGATAAATTAACGCTGACGTACATCGATTTACTGTCGGGTATCCGGCTCTGCCAGTCAACTATCTGATTGCAGGCTGATCGGAGAATTTGCAGCGTCATGGGAATGACCAGCCCCGTTTCTTCGCTAAGTGGAATAAAGTCGGTTGGCGACATCAACCCGCGCCTCGGATGATTCCAACGCACCAGAGCTTCGAAGCCGCTTAAAAACATTTTGTCGAGATCGATAATTGGCTGGTAAAAAATCTCGAGTTCGTTACACACGATGGCATAACGCAGATCGGTTTCCATCTGCTGCTGCGAAACCGCACTTGTATGCATTTCTTTGTCGAAGATACAGTAGGCTCGCCGTTATCTTTGGCGTGGTACATCGCCATATCGGCGTCACGCAATATTTCCTGGGCCTTTGAATGCTTTAGGCCACAAAGTGCTATGCCCACACTCACACTGGTATAAACATGCCTGCTCTTGAATCGGAATGGTTCGGCAATTCCTTTGACCACCTGCTCCGCGAATGCCGTTGCACTCCCGGCATCTCCAACGCCGTGTAAAATAAACGCAAATTCGTCTCCACCAAAATGGCCGATAAGATCTCCCTCACCCGTCATTGCTGACAACCTTTTTGCTACACGCCGGATCAGATGATCGCCCATGGAATGACCGAGACTATCGTTTATCGTCCGGAACCGGTTGAGATCGAGAAACACTAAAGCGAAAGTGTGCTCCGGACCTCTTTTCCTTTTCTCAAGCAGATCTTCCAAAGTGCCTATGAAGTAATTCCTGTTCGGCAGGCCGGTCAACGCATCGTGATAAGCGGCGTAACGGAATTTTTCACGGCCTATCCGTAGGGCTTCGCCGCTTTTTTCGAGCTCGCTCACATAATGCTTTAGTTCAAGTATATGATTTTCGGCCTCATCGGCACGTGTTCGCTCTGCTTCTTCGGCCAGAGTGGCGGTCGTCTTTACGTCATTCACGTAGCGACTGTAGGTCATGTAAATGAGAGCAAATAATACTGTAACGGCCGCGAACAGTGCAAAATTTATCTGCGTCAGCGCCCATGCGCTTACTCCCGCCACAGCGGCACCGCTGACGTACAATACAAGGGCATTCAGACAGTTCTCATACCACACCTTCCACATCGTGCTTTCGCTCATGACGGAAACAAAAGCCGCAACTGAAACAGAAA
>JANNGV010000475.1:0-3608 GCA_031404055.1 Chloracidobacterium sp. | reverse complement strand
CGGTAATATATATATTACCGATTACTCCCGAGATGATTGGGGAGATTTATACAAATCCAATCCGAATTAAAGTATTGAGTTTGTAAGAAAAAGGTAGTATATTTTCTTACAAGAATAGGTTGCAGCTATGACCTTAAGTATAGAACAACGGATGCTTTACAGGATTAGGGCCAAAGGAAGAGGTTGGGTCTTTTCGGCAAGGCACTTTCTTGATTTTGGAAGCCGAAAAGCTGTAGATTTGGCCCTATTTCGTCTAGCAAATCGAGGCACTATACGACGATTGGGGCGAGGAATATATGATTTGCCAAAAGTGAATCAGACGCTAGGTATTCTCAGTCCTTCAATCGATGGGGTCGCAAAGGAAATCGCTGACAAAAACAACAGCAAGCTTAAAATAACTGGAGCTCAAGCAGCAAACGCCCTGGGACTTTCGACTCAGGTGCCTGCTCGGATCGTCTACTTGACGGACGGGCCATCAAGACAACTAAAGGTCGGAAAACAAACAATAGTATTGAAACATGCTTCGCCGAAAATCATGTCGACCGCCGGGAAAGGAAGTGGAACTGTAATTCAGGCTCTTCAATATATTGGAAAAGAGAATGTTACGTCTGACGTAATTATTAAAATCAAAAACACTCTCGCGGACTTCGACAAGAAAGAGTTAAAAAAAGATATTCAGACGGCTCCCGATTGGATGAGACCAATGATAATGGAGATCATCGCATAACCATGGACAAAATAGCCTCACAATTACAAGAAGAAAGAAATGCCCTGTTTGGCGAATCAGCAAATCGCAGAGAAGTACTTTCGCAAATAATCGAAAAAGACTTTTGGGTCTGCTGGACTTTAGGTAAGCTGTTCGCACTGCCTGAAATTTCCCCTCACTTAATATTTAAGGGGGGAACTTCGCTGTCAAAAATTTACGGCGTAATCCAAAGATTCTCGGAAGATATTGATGTTTCAATTAACCGACAGTATTTGGGATTTGAGGGTGAATTAGATCCACTAAACATAACAGGGACGAATAAGCGAAAGATCGCTGTCGAGGAAATAAAAGAGGCCTGCAAACTAAAGGTTCAAGGACACTTATTCGGGCAATTACAGGAATCATTTTCGGAGAATCTCGGTGCCGATGGCTGGAGTCTGTTCGTCGACGAGACGGATGTTGATGGGCAAACATTACTTTTCACATTTCCTCAGGCAAGTAGCTCTAGCGATACACAGGGATTAAGATACATAAAACCAATAATTCGGATTGAACTGGGCGCACGCGCGGAACATCAGCCTTATGAAATGCGCAAAATCCGATCTTATGCCGCAGAAGATTTTCCCGATTTATTCTCGAATCCCGAATGCGAGATAAAAGTTTTGGCGGCCGAACGAACGTTTTGGGAAAAAGCGACAATTTTACACGACCAATACCACCGTTCTGAAACCGACAAAACTGCCGAGCGGGTTTCTCGACATTACTATGACTTATTCAAGCTGGCGAAAACAGAAATCGCTGAACGTGCCATTAAAGATAAGGATTTACTAAAGAATGTTGTTGAGAATAAGAAAATATTCTTCACCCGTGCGGCAGCACAATACGATGAAGCTTTAACTGGCTATTTACACTTGTCGCCCAAGGAAGAACGTCTGTCAGCCCTCAAAGCCGACTACGAAAGAATGGCTGAGATGTTTTTTTCCGAACCTCCAAAGATGGCGGAAATTCTAAATGAACTCGCGAAACTCGAAGAAAGAATCAATTCGAATTTCATAGACGATTGACGGGATCTATCAGCCGTTCCGACAGCTTGCGGGCTTGTGCTTTGCTGATCTAGCGTCTGCTGTGAGGATCGTGAATCGAAAAAGCCTGGGGTCGGCTGTTAAATAAACACATCGATCGGCAGCCGAAACCGTTCTGACGGTGGAAATCGTAAATCGCGAACCGACGCTCATGACCACGGATTTTTGACGGTAACGCCGGTAGCGGAAAAATCGGCTTCGTTTCTGGTGACTATTGTCAGATCATGTTCGAGCGCCGTCGCGGCCATTAACGAATCAATAACCAGCATCGGACAGCCTTTGGACTCGAGAGATCCGATCATCGCTCCCCAAGTGCGAAGAACAGCGGTGTCGAGATCGAGAATTCGGCGGTCAAATCTTGAGATCAGTGTTTCGACAAAAACTGCTAAGTTCGTCTTGCGCTTCGACGGCATCATTTTGAATATGCCCTTGTCCAGTTCACCGATCGTGAGCACGCTGATGTAGAGCGATTCGTCTGCCTGGGCGTCAAGCCATGCGAGAACTTCGGCCGCTGGTTCCGGCTTCTTGTATTCGGAGAGGACGCATGTGTCGAGTAAGTAGTTCACTTGCTCGATTCCTTGATAAATTCGCTGCTATTAAAGTCTATGGTCGGACGGCCCATGTCCTTGTCGCGGGTAAGGTCGAGTTCGTCACCGATCCCACGAAGCGGGCTATTGAGCAGGAATTCGCTTAAGCTTTCCTTCTTAGCCGTCAGCCGTTTGTACTCCGTAAACGAAATAACAACCGCCGTCGCCGTGCCGTTTTTTGTAATGACCTGCGGCTCGCCCTTTGCCGCATTGGCAACGAGCTCGCTAAATTTATTTTTTCCCTCGAAAATCGATACTTGTTTCATCTCATCCACCTCTGGCTAGCTTAGCTAGCCTGGCTATAATATAGATCATAACCTCACATAATAAAAGAAAAAAAGCCTCGCTGAATATCAACGAGGCTTCTGGCTACTGACTGCTGGCTACTGACTGCTGGCTCGGCACGCATTCGTCAATGATAATCCTCATGCGGCGAGACTAATACCATTCAGTTCTGAGCGGAAATGTTCAAGAACGCGAACGGCCTGGTCGCGGGTGACAGTAGGAAAGTTATCGAGGAAATCATCGAGTGAAACACCTGCCTCCAGATTTTCGAGCAAAGCCGAAACCGGTACCCGCGTTCCGGTGAAGACCGGAGCGCCGCTCATGATCTCGCGGTCAACGGTAATCGGAACGTCCTTGGTGATCGTCATCATAATTTCTTGATTTTAGCACAAAAAAGGGCTCAGGCGAAGCGGACGTTTTCGTGAATCGTAACTCGTGAATCGTAAATAGAAAAAGCCCGCGATCACTCGCGGGCTTTCCACTGACTTCTGACTACTGGCTTCTGACTTCGACTTCTGATTTCTTACTCAGCCACTGCCATCGATTTGTCCTTTTTCTCGCGTTTGATGCCGCCGATCTGGATTAGGGGTTCGGCTTTGATGCCGGCTTTTTCCATTACCATTTCGTTATAGAGCTTGCGCATCATCTGCATTTCTTCGGCAGCCGTTTTCGGGGCCTTCCATATCCGGTTTGTTAGGACGGGACAGATCGGTTTCGTTGAGGATCAAGCTGTGCGAAGCGTCGCCGAGCTCGACATTCTTGCCGCGTGCGAAAACGTCGTGACGGCCGTGCTCTTTATACCATTGTGCGACGGTCGCATTTTGGTGCATGTGCTCGATGATGTTGCGCCAGCCGATCCCGGTGTTGTATGCACAGAAGCTGATCTCGCCTTCCTGCGTGCCATATGGGATGATGCACATTTCGGTGCGTCGGAAATCGTAATTGAAC
>JANNGV010000474.1:0-4139 GCA_031404055.1 Chloracidobacterium sp. | reverse complement strand
AGCTTCGGCTCTTTTAGCGCAAATCCAATTATCAATGCCGCGATCACGCCAATAGGCAGATTTATCCAGAATACCCAACGCCACGAGATCTGATCTGTGACAAATCCGCCGACGATAGGGCCTATCACGCTCGACAGGCCCCAGACGCCGCTGAAGTACGCCTGCATTTTTGCACGTTCTTCCAGCGTGAACGTATCGCCGATGATCGTCATCCCAAGCGGAACCAATGCCCCAGCACCGAGCCCCTGGATCGCGCGAAATATTATCAACTGTGTCATGGAAGCCGAAAACCCGGACAGAAGCGTACCAAGCAAAAATAAGCCGATCCCAACCTGATACATTACCCGCCGGCCGTAAAGATCGGAAAGCTTTCCCCAAACCGGCACGGTCACCGTAGACGTGACAAGATATGCCGAAAAAACCCAACTGTATCTGTTGAGGCCGCCGAGCGATGCGATAACGGTTGGCATTGCGGTGCCGACAACA
The DNA here is from genome assembly GCA_031404055.1 of Chloracidobacterium sp. Classification (GTDB taxonomy): domain Bacteria; phylum Acidobacteriota; class Blastocatellia; order Pyrinomonadales; family Pyrinomonadaceae; genus OLB17. Next base: position 3,653 of record JANNGV010000474.1, on the reverse strand, counting down.
GTTGCTTCGAGCGCGGCAATGAACATGCCGGTCATCACGCCAATAGTTACCGCCCAACGGCGTTTCGCCGACATTTCCAGAAGCGGCTTTTCGAACCGGCCGGTTAAAATTTTATTGCTGTCGTCCACAGTTTATCAGCGACGTTTTTGCCTTCGTTCCTCTTGCTCCTTCTTTTTCCTCTTCTTCCGTGGTTCACCTACAATCTTCTCTACCAAGAATTAAGAGGAAAGAAATCCGAATAAGAGGACTAAGAATTACTGGCGGCCCGGAAACTCCACCCGGTCTTTTTCACCTAGCTCACCGATCTTCGTCATTAGGAAATCGGAGATCTCTTTATGCGTTCGGACGGAATCCCGCTTTGCATAAAATTGCGTTAGCTCTATCGGCTCGCCAAACCAAATCCGCACTTTTTCGCCACCCGTCCAATTTCCAAGTATTTGTTTCGCAAGCTCGTTCCTAAGCCCAGTGACGAAAACCGGCACGACCTGCGGCTGGGCCTCGTATATCACCTTGCCGATTCCTGGCTGTGCCGGAAGAAAGCTGTACGGATCGACATCCAGATTTCGCTTGCCCTCGGGATGAAAACCGATGACGTGGCCGCGTCCGAACCGGCAAATATGGACCAATTCACGCACCGAAAATTTATCAAAAACACGTTTGTTCGCCTCTTTCTCTTCGCGAAAAAAAGGCGGGTACATTGCCCACCAGCCCATTACAAGATTTACGAACCATCCGAGCGGATTATCGTAGAAGAACTTCGCTCGTACCGGAAAAAAGAGCGTTATAGGCCGATCCGTCCTACGAAAGAGCACACTCGACACGGTGTACATATCGAAAAACGATCGGTGATTTGAAACAAGGATAAGCGGACGGTCGGCATCGGTTCGCTCTACATTTTCCAACCCGCGAACGTGCATCAGGTTATAGGTTGCGATAAATATCCACAATGAGCCGATATGCCGCTGGCAGAACGTCCAGAACCTCTTCCATCGCCCCCGATTCATCTTTTGCACAAGCCAAAACCCGACACGCTCAATTCCATCCAGAACGGCGATCTCTTCAGTCGTCGGCATCGGGTTATCCGTTTTCACGGCAATTTCTCTTGTTTTTGTCGCCGGAGCGATCTCATTCAGCATAAAAGAAGGGTTATTTTAGCATTCGGGAACGATCTGTCGTACCCGCACGGGACAGGAAAATGATGGACAATGCATATTTTTTTAGATATTATGTTGTAGTTTGTTCCCGATTGATGCTTTGATTCATTACGTACAATTTGTTTGCTCGAACCGCGATTAAACCGCGAGAGAGTCTTGTTGCTACGAACTGGCCGGTAAACGTTGTACTAAAACTCGCAAGGAGACTTCCCCCATGTTTAAGAGGTTACACACCCCGCTTTTCTTCTTATTTATTCTCACGCTTTCTGCCGTCGGCATCGCCCAAACGAAAAACTCCGGTGACGGTGTATGGAGAGAGATCGACGATTCGGCATCAGCCTTGCGTTCGGCCGAACGCTCGATAGTACCGGATAAATATAAGACATTCCGCCTCAGCAAAACCGCGTTGCGGTCAATATTAAGCAGAGCGCCCGAGGAGTTTACCGATCCGTTCGGTATGTCGGATGCAATTGTCACGCTTCCTATGCCCGATGGCAGCTTTGAGCGATTCCGCATCGAGCATTCGTTGATCGTCGAACCTCTATTGCTGGAGAAATATCCTGAACTAGGCGCAACCTACAGCGGCCGGGGTATAGACGATCCAACCGCGACCGTGCGGTTTGACCTTCTGCCGAGCGGCTTTCATTCGATGATCCTTTCGCCGCGCGGAACCGTCATGGTCGATCCGTATTCGAAGGGCGACACGGTCAATCACATCAGCTATTTCAAACGCGATGTTCGCCGCTCATCTGATTTTTCGTGCGATTTTGAGACGCAGAACGAAGTGGAATCTTTCACCAAACCACGCAGGGACGATTTTAAGGGATTGATTCCAGACGCCGCTTCACCCGAGGTAATTTCGGGCACACAACTTCGCACTTATCGCATCGCGATTGCATCGACGAATGAATACGCAACCGCGGTCGGAAGCGGCACCATTGCGGGATCTCTTGCGGCCCAGGTACTTATTATGAATCGGGTCAACGGCGTTTATGAACGCGATCTTGCTATCCGTATGGTCATAATTGGGACCAACGACCTTATAACCTACTCCACCAACGGAGCCTCTGGCACCAATAATATCTGCGGTGCCGCTAATAATGAAGCCTGCACCACGGCGAATGACCCATACACGAACAGCGATGGACTCGCGATGCTGCCACAGAATCAGACTGCGACTGATGCGAGGATCGGTGCCGCAAACTACGATATCGGCCATGTTTTCAGCACGGGCGGCGGCGGTATCGCCGGTTTGGGTGTACCGTGCGGATCGAGCAAGGCACGCGGTGTGACCGGGCTTCCTAATCCGGTAGGAGATTCTTTTGCCATCGATTATGTCGCCCATGAATTAGGCCACCAGTGGGGTGCAAATCACACATTCAACGGCAGTACGGGCATTTGCGGCGGTAACCGCTCAGGGCTGAGTGCTTATGAACCCGGAAGCGGCGTAACAATAATGAGCTATGCCGGTATTTGCGGAAGTCAGGACCTTGCCCCGAGCAGCATCGATTCATTTCACGTAAAAAGTCTCGAAGACATTGTTGCTTTCAGTCAGATCGGCAACGGAAACACTTGCGCAGCGACAACAGGTACCGGAAATACTCCTCCTGCTGTTGCCAGCGTAGGCGGATCCAGCTTTAACATTCCTCGATTAACGCCCTTTACATTGACCGCTTCTTCAACCGACGCGAACGGCGATACGGTAACATACGATTGGCAGCAATATGATCTCGGGGCTGCTACGACAGGTGTGCCGAATACAGACTCGGACGGCAATGCCAGGCCGATATTCAGGCCGTTCAGCCCGTCGGCGAATCCGGCCCGCACATTCCCGTCGTCGCAATTTATTCTGACGAACAGCAACACTCCGCCAAACACCACCGGTGGCTTCCTGACCGGCGAACTTCTGCCGGCGATTGCACGCACAATGACTTTTCAGGTTATCGCCCGCGATAATCGGACGAACGGCGGCGGCATCAATACGGCGACTGTAAACGTTGTCGTTGCCGGAACAGGCCCGTTCGGCGTTACGGCACCGAACACGAACACAACCTGGTTTCTAAATTCGAACCCTGTCGTGACTTGGGACGTAGCCGGTTCAAATGGAGCCCCGATAAACGCGGCGAACGTGCGAATTCTGCTTTCAACCGATGGCGGCGTCACATTTCCGACCGTTTTGTCGGCAAGTACTCCTAATGACGGCTCGGAAGTGGTCGTTTCACCCGCGATCAACACCAGCCAGGCCCGCGTCAGGGTCGAAGCGGTCGGCAACATCTTCTTTGATGTCAGCAACACGAATTTTACAATTTCGTCGACGGCGTTATCCAATGGTCCGATCGGCGGCAGAGTGGTGACATTGGGCGGACGTGGAGTCCCCAGAGTCTACGTCACGTTGACCGGTACTTCGACCACGCAGATAGCAATCACAAATTCGTTCGGCTACTACCAGTTTGAAAACGTCGCTTTCGGACAAACCTATACGATCAGACCGGAGGAACG
>JANNGV010000473.1:0-15510 GCA_031404055.1 Chloracidobacterium sp. | reverse complement strand
AGCGATTGGTCACCCTCGCCCTCGTCAAAGGCAAAGTCAGAGTCAACGTCGTTAAAGGAGAAATGGCGTATCTCGGCGGTCTGGATGATACACTTGGGATCGCCTTCAAAATCCGTCACTACGCTGTAGCCATTATCGACCGGAGCATTGGCCGGCTCAAGTTCGTTCATTCTTGCGAGACTCGCCGTCGCTGTTTTTGTGCCCGCAATTACTAATTCGGCAAGTTCCATTGCCATTTCCATCGTATTTCCGAAATACCAAATCTGATGGGGCGTATCGCCGCCGGCTGTCTGCGGATTCGCGGTAACGAATGCATCCCAATATTCATCTGCTCGCGATTTTGTCATTTTCTGCTTCCGGGTTTGTGAGCAACGCTACCTGACTCGCAAAGCGGGCACGCTTCCGGTTGATAGGTAGGCACATCGAGACTGGCCAGGGCGATTCTTGAAACACCGACATCGGCCTTGCCATTCGAGCGATCGATAATTGAGGCTGCTCCGACGACGTTTGCGCCATGTTTTTCGAGAGCTTCGATACATTCGCGGGTCGAGCCGCCGGTTGTGATCACGTCTTCGACAACTAAAATTCGCTCGCCTTCCTTTAATGAAAACCCACGACGCAGAGTCATAATACCTTCCTGTCGTTCGGTCCAGATGAATCTTACATTCAAAGCCCGAGCGACGGCATATCCGATCACGAGGCCTCCGATCGCGGGAGAGGCGACGGTCTGAATACCCTGTTCAACAAACCGTTCGGCGATCGCCTGGCCAAATTTCGCAGCGTCCGCCGGATATTGAAGTGCCAATGCACATTGCAGATATTTCGGGCTGTGAAGGCCGCTCGATAAGACGAAATGCCCTTCCAGCAGAGCGTCGGTTTCCTGAAAACGCGAGAGTATTTGATCTGAATTCATACCAAGCAAACATTCTAGACGTTCTTATAAGATTTGTGTATGCTTGCGGTTTCGTATTTTGCAGTTAAAATCATTTTAGATGCCGCCGTACCCTAATCTTGTCTCTGAGTCTCTGCTCATCAATTCGACAATCGATTTTTTGATATCGATCGGCGGAAGTGCGTCCGCTGTAAGGGTTGTCGATTACGTGATGAAGATCAGCAAGCCGGAGCCGAGATTGGCGAGGCTGCTCGTTTCGGACCTGATTGACCGCGATCCACGGCTTGCGATGACTGACGATCTTGTCGAGCTTGTAGAGGCAAATCACGAGCATATCAATCTGGGAGAAACGGAATTTGTCGTTTTCGATCTGGAAACTACCGGTGCAAAAGCTCCGCCGTGCCGGATCACGGAGATCGGGGCTTACCGCGTCACGAACGGCAAGGTGGCCGAAGAATTTCACACACTGATAAATCCGCAGACGTCGATTCCGCCGTTTATTAGCTCGCTGACCGGCATCAGCGATGAAATGGTCGTGGATGCCCCTGTTTTCCGAGATGTGGCCGAGCCGTGTCTTGAATTTATTGGCGATTCGGTGCTGGTCGCGCATAATGCTCATTTCGATATGAGCTTTTTGAATCACGAAATTGGGCGAGTTTATGAGGATTACAGAGTTTGGAATCCGTCGCTGTGTACGGTTCAGCTTTCGCGAAAGTTATTGCCGGATATTGAGAATCATAAGCTAAACACCGTCGCCAATTATTTTTCGATAGAGCTTTTGAATCACCACCGGGCAAGCGATGATGCAAAGGCAACGGCACACATCTTTGTCAATCTGCTAAATGATCTGAAAACGCGTGGGATAAACGATCTTGGCTCGGCGAGGCGATTCGGCGTTAGAAAGCGTTATGTCAACGGAAAATAAATTACAACCTGAGAATCTGCAGAATTTGGATATACAATCGACGCCACGGGCGGAGATGGGTCTTTACGCACTCGATACATTCGCTTATGAATTTCCCGGAAACGAGATTTGGGTGGAATTCGAGATGCCTGAGTTTACGGCGATCTGTCCGTTTTCGGACTTCCCTGATTTCGGTGTGATCAGACTGAAATATATGCCGCAAGAACGTTGTATCGAATTGAAAAGCTTAAAGCTCTATATTAATTCGTTTCGCGATGTGAAAATCTTTCACGAGCATGTTATCAATGTTGTCCTGGAAGATTTTGTAAAGGCGTGCGATCCGATAAAGGTTGAGCTTGAGGGCGACTTTCATGTGCGGGGAAATATAAAGACGGTCGTTCGAGCGAGCTATACAAAGAAATAGCGACCGGAGCACAAACAGTGATCTTGCGCTCTAGTCTAGGTTTTCGCCGGTCAGTGAATGGCTGCGGACATGACCTGGGGTTGCGACAACAGGTGCTTTTTACATGCCGATTCGACCAGGATTTCGATTTCAGATCTTAGTTTAGCCTCTTCAGAAACATCCGCATTGGTGATCTCGGAAACGATAAGAAACTTTGCCTTTTCGAGCAGGGTTTGTTCGCGGAACGAGAGTTTTTTCTCGTGGCCGAGGAAGGTAAGCTTTTTCAAAACGTCCGCCGCTTCGAAAACATCGCCTGACTGAAGCTGCTCGGTAAAATGGCGTGATCGTGTTTTCCAATCGCAGGAAACAGGCTCAAAATCTGTCGAGAGCTTCGCGATCAGGCTTTTGCATTGGATGGATGAGATGATTGGCCGTATACCGACGCTTTCGGCGTTCGCCGTCGGAACCAGAATCATCGAATTATCACTTAATACCCTCAGAGAATAGAAGCTTATTGAATTGTCGCCAATTCGCTTACTTTCAATATTCTCAACCATACAAACACCTTGGCTCGGATACGCTACCTTTTGTCCTTTGATCAGTTCCATAAAAATTTTCTCCCGATCAGAACCTAAGAAAAATGGGGGTGCGATGGATTAGATTCTTATTGCGCGCAAAATACTTTTTACGTGTAAATGTATAACTATCATAGCACGATTCAGGATGTATGTGAAGAAAAAGACGTGGGCGGCTAAGTGCTTATTACGCAGGAAGTTCGACCACAAATTTGGTGCCGCGGCTGAGCGCCGAGCTAACCGAAACTTCACCACCATGCAGGCGGGCGAGGTGTTTGACGATTGCGAGGCCGAGGCCGGTACCGCCAACCTCGCGCGTGCGGCCGCGGTCGGCGCGATAAAAGCGTTCGAACACACGCGAGAGATGATCGGCCAGTATCCCTTCACCGGTGTCGGCCACGGAAATCGAGGTTTTCTCGGATGTTTGATCGACCGTAACTGTTACCGTGCCCGCCGGACGATTGAATTTGATGCCGTTGTCGATGAGATTTGTAAGCATCTGTTCAAGACGAACCGGATCGGCAAGGACTTTTATATTCTCGGGCACCTGATTTATAAGTGTAATGTCGCGGGTCGCCGCTTTCGACGAGAGAGCAGTAAAAACTTCTTCGACCAGATTAAATAGCCGGACCGGTTTTGTTTCTATCGTGACATTCCCGGATTCGATCATCGAAAGCTCAAGTATATCGGCGATCAATCCGTGCATCCGCTCGGCATTTCGGCGAATAACACCCAAAAATCTGCGATTATTTTCCTTATCGTCGATTGCCCCGTCCTCCAGCGTTTCGACAAACGCCATGATTGACGTCAGCGGTGTACGGAGCTCGTGCGAGATGTTCGACAAAAACTCCTGGCGAACGCGTTCAAGTCGTTCAATCTGAGTGACATCATAGAATGCTCCGATCGCATGCCGTGCTCCGTCCAGGTCTATCGGAGAAACGTGGATGTCATAGCTCCGCTTCTCGCTCCCGATAAAATCCATCTTGATGTCGGATGATTCGCCGCTGTCCAACGCGCTGCCAAAAGCTTCGTGAAGGCTGAGATCACGGATAACCTCACTAAGACGCCGGTCCTGCATGGACCCATTGTGCCTGGCGAATGAGTTGTATGCGGCCTGATTCGATGCGATGATACGACGTGAAGCGTCAACGATCAGAACGCCCTCACGGGTTGCGTCGAGAATTCTCTGGAGAATGTTGAGAGCAGAGATTTCCCGGATGTTCTGCATTTTAGAAATGAATGACGGTGATGTTATTAAGTAGAGCTTATGAAACGATAGCCGACTCCGACGACAGTTTCAATACAAGTGGAACAATCGCCCATTTTTTGACGAAGTCGGCGGATGTGCACGTCCAACGTACGCGTGTCCCCAAAATAACTGTATCCCCAAACATTGTCGAGAAGTTGCTGCCGCGTTGCAACACGGCCGACATTTTTTATCAGGTGCTCGAGCAGCGAAAATTCTTTCCGAGTCAATTTTACATCGGCACCGCTGCATTTGACCCGCATGTCCTCAAAATCAACCGATAAATTTTTATCTTCATACTTTGGCGCAGCTTCTTTTTCAACTCGCCGAAGCACGGCCCGGACTCGCGCAATAACTTCTTTTACCGAAAAGGGTTTGACTATATAATCGTCGGCTCCGGTGTCCAATCCGGCGATCTTGTCGGTTTCGGCCGCCTTTGCCGTCAGCATAATTATGGGAGTTTTTTCGGTAAGAGGCTCACGCCGAAGTCGTCGGCAGAGTTCCATTCCGCTCATGCCGGGCAGCATCAGATCAAGAATTATCAAAGACGGCGTATTTTTTTCATCGAGTGCAATCCTAAGCCCCTTTTCACCCGATTCCGCGATCGTCGAACGAAAGCCCTCACGCTTGAAATTGTAATGCAGACTCTCGGCAATGTCGGCATCATCTTCGATGATGAGAATGTTTTGCAGCATACAGTGAATACACGGAGGAATTGTAAGCAATTTAGGTTCGAATTGCGATAGCTTATGATGTGCAGCTTAATTGGGTATGAACAGAATGTTACACGAAGGTTAACTTTTACGAATGCGAAACCTGACTTTACGAATCGGACGCTTTCGCTTCGTCACGTGGACGTATCACGAAGTCGAGGTATCCGCAGTTCGCCGCAGCTTGCGCCCAAGTGTCAATTTCAAGGGCAATTGCGGCAAGAGCGGCGGTCGGCATTTCCTCCGACCGGCCAGTGAAATAGTCGATCAAACCCGCCATACCCGGATTGTGGCCGACGATCAAAACCGATTCGATCTCTTCACCGATTTGTGAGATCAAAAGTTTGAGCGTCTGTGTGCTTGCCTCGTATATCCGCTCATCGTATTGAATCGGGGCATTTGAGCCGGACGCTTCTTTGACAAGGATAGCCGTCTGCATCGCGCGTTTGGCGGGCGAGCTAATAATTAAATTCGCCCTAACTCCTTTTCGAGCCATTACTTCGCCGATAAATGGAGCGGTGTTGATCCCGCGTCCGTTTAGCGGACGGTCGAAATCAGCAAGCGAACTATCGTCCCAACTCGATTTGGCGTGCCTGAGAATATACAGCGTTTTCATCGACAATTGCTACGGAGGATTTATTGTGCGTTTTATTGTGGAATTCGCCCGCTCATTTTGTCAAAACCGCTTTCTGTTAAGATAAACTTGCATCTATATTTATTGAGACCTTACGATGCTTTGTCCGATATGAACTCCTTAAACGCAGCATTGCTGGTCAATCTTTTAGGCTTTACGGTCGGGATTGCCCTGTACGGCCTTTTGGCGGCGATGGTCGCGCGTCACAGGACTTCTTCAGAACCAACCGGAATTAATATCCTGTTGTTGATGACGGCATTTCTTGGCCTTTCATGGAACATTGGGGAGTTATTTGTATTTATCGGAAGGGATTTTGGCGACGCGGGCAGTTGGCCGTTAGTTTCGGCTGCATCTTATTCTGCGCTTGGTTTTCTGCCCTCGGTCGTCGTTCATTCCGCACGGGCTGATGACGGTAAAACTCATTGGTTAACCTACGCTGCCTACAGCTTGAGCGTATACGCGGCCGTGCTTCATTTTCTGGCGGCCTTTCGAGGCTTACCGACTCCGTCCGACCTGGCTCTCCAAACCCTTACATTTGGCTCAATCGCGATGGCTGCCGGCCTGCTATTTTTCAATTTCAAGCAAACACTGGAAAAGAAGACCATTTGGGCAGCGGCCCTCTTAATCTTTGCGGTTTCGGCGCTGCATTTGAGCGGCGATCGGGCGGAAAATTCCTGGGTAGTCGAACTCGTAGCTCACCAATCCTCGCTGCCGCTGGCACTGGCGATCCTGTATCAAAATTACCGGTTCGCGTTCGCCGACCTTTTCTTAAAGCGGGCGGTTTCGCTGCTGCTGCTGGCGTTGGTGGCTTTAGGGCTATACGCATTTATTGCCGCCCCGCTGCTTCGTTATCACGAGACCCACGACCGGAACGACGTTCAGGCTGTCAGCCTTATTATCACACTCTGGATCGCAACTGCTTTAATCTATCCGACGATCCATCGGCTCGCGGTGTGGCTGGTCGATAAGGTTATCCTTCACCGGGCTGATTATTCGAAATTGCAGACCGAGATTGTGAGCTATATCGACAGATGCGACTCGGTTGATGACGTGCTGAACACTATCGGAAAACGGCTTGCGGCGGTACTGACGGCGAACAGGTTTGACTGGAAACAGAATGCGGGCAATATTTCCGCGACGGACCTTGTGGAACTAGGCAAAGACGAAGCTAAAATCATCGTTCCCACGACTGAGCATCCCTTTTATCAGATCACTTTGGGCGACTTTCATGGTGGCCGCCGCCTTCTTTCGGACGAGACCGCGATGCTCGAAGCAGTAGCACTTGCCGCGTCGAGACGAATCGACGCAATGCGAGTATCAAATGAAAGGTTCGAAAGGGAGTTTCGCGAGCAGGAATTCTCCAAACTTGCGACCGAGGCCCAGCTTACGGCCCTGCGTGCTCAGATCAACCCGCATTTTTTGTTCAATGCATTGACGACAATTGGCTACCTAATCCAATCCGAGCCGGATAAGGCATTTGAAACTTTGCTCCATTTGACCAAGCTCCTGCGCGGAGTTTTGAGCAACACGGCTGAGTTTTGTACTGTGGCGGATGAGCTGAACCTGATCGAAAGCTATCTCGATATCGAACGGGCAAGATTTGAGGAGAGGTTGGAAGTGACGGTAGATGTGCCGGATCAACTGCGGGGGATGTCGATACCGTCGCTCATACTTCAACCGCTTGTCGAAAACTCGATCAAGCACGGTATATCTGAAAACAAGGACGGCGGCGAGGTCAAAATATCGGCCGAACTGGTCAGAAAAGATAACGCTGATTTTTTGAAGCTCGTAGTGCTGGATTCTGGGGCGGGCCGGAATGCGGCGAAAGTTCGATCATCAACCGGTGTCGGTCTGCAGAACGTGCGCGATAGATTGGCGTCGCACTATGGATCAAAAGCTGTGCTTTCCGTTGAATCGGGGTCGACAATTACCGGAACGCGGGCTAGCGTGTTGATTCCGGTTCAGAAGCAAACGATCTTAAATTGACGGGGCCGGGCTTTTTTATGAATAAACTTCGAGTAATCATCGCGGATGACGAGCGGCCCGCACGCGAGTTTCTAAAAGCCGCACTGCGTGAATTTGAAGATGTTGAGCTTGTTGGCGAGGCTGAGAACGGAACCGATGCCGCTGAATTGATCAGATCGTTAAAACCCGATCTTGCTCTTCTCGATCTTCAGATGCCGGAGGTTTCGGGTCTCGAAGTTGTACGATCGCTTCGCAAATCGCAGATGCCGCTGGTTGCGTTTGTGACCGCCTTTGACCAATACGCGGTTCAGGCGTTTGAGCTAAATGCGGTCGATTATCTTTTAAAACCTGTTGAAAGATCACGGCTAAGGTTGACTATCTCCCGGGCGATTGAGCGGCTTGAACGCTCAGATTGGCGGGATGTCGAGAACGAGAAGCTGAAGAACGTTGTCAGTTCGTACGATTCTGCCGAACGTTCCGAGCCTCTTGACCGCATTCCGGTAAGAAAACGCGAGGAGATATTGCTTGTTCCGGTGAGCGATATAGCTTCTATAGTGGCCGATGGTGAACTGCTACGGATTGCGACCCACGAAAACGACAAATACGATATAAATTTCAGACTGAAGGATCTTGAATTGCGGCTCGACGAGCGAAAATTTGTCCGGCTTTCGCGTGGGGCTTTAGTGAACCTCGATGCAATCGCAAGCGTGTCGCCGATGCCTGGCGGTACGTATCTCGTCTCCCTGAAGAATGGCCAGGAAATCGCGTCCAGCCGCCTGCAATCCAAAATCCTGCGAACAAAACTGCTGCGTTTGTAATTCCTAACCCGCCGAATTGACCATTCATTCCTTTGCTGCGGCCATTCGTTGAAAACACGTCGCGACGGCATCGCCGCGGGCTAAAATTGTGTTTACGCTCAATCTCGAGATCCGTCGGTCAAAAATACATAAAAATGAAATTATCTGGAATTATTACAGCCTTATTTCTTCTTTCGATATCCGCGTTGGCCCAGGGCAAGATAGCCGGTAAAGTTACTTATGGCGAGGGCGTCGCTCTGCACGATGCATCGGTGCAGATCGTTCAAACCAGACAGTCAACACGAACGGACGAGAACGGCAGTTTCGAGTTTACGAATGTTCCTTCAGGCCGCCACACGATTCTGGTCCATCTGGAAGGCTTTGCGGACGCTACCAAAGTAGTCACTGTTGGTGCGGCGGCAACTGTCGCCGCCGATTTTCAATTACAGATAACATCCTTCAGGGAACAAGTCACCGTTACGTCGTCGGGTACGGAACAATCTGTATTTGATTCGTTTCAGTCGGTGAACTCCGTCGGCTCAACACAGATCACCGAACGCGGATCGACCTCAATCGGTGAAGTTTTGGCGGCCGAAACGGGTGTTGCGAAACGCAGTTTTGGTCCCGGAAGTTCGCGTCCGGTGATACGTGGATTTGACGGCGACCGTGTGCTGGTGTTGCAGGATGGCGTGCGGACAGGTTCGGTCGGCTCACAATCCGGCGATCATGGCGAACCGATCGATCCGCTCGGCGCGGAACGGATCGAAGTGGTCAAAGGGCCGGGAACGCTGCTTTACGGGAGCAACGCTCTCGGCGGTGTCGTTAATGTTATAGGCAATGACGAGAATGAGGCGCACGAAGGGTTTCGCGGATTTGCAACAGGGTTGGCCGGCACGGCGGACCGGCAGGCAGGCTTTGCAAGCGGCGTCGAATACGGCCTGAAAAAGTTCATTTTCCGTGGCAACTTAGGAGCACAGCGAACGGCTGATTTTGAAACGCCTTTAGGACGAATACCGAATTCGGCATCGCGGTCGAACACGGGATCGTTCGGTGTCGGTTATTACGGCGACAAGGCTTATATTAACGGAACGTACGCGGTCGATATTCGCCGATATGGTATTCCCTTCGCAGCATTATTTGAAGCGGGACCGGTGAAGGAAGGTGTTTTGCCTGTCGTTGACGATGAGATTGACCTTCGCATTCGGAGTCACAAATTTCGCGTCAACGGCGGCTTCCGCGAATTGACGAATCCGTTTCTTACCAGCATTCAATACAATATCGATTACACAAATTACCGGCACAAAGAGATCGAACGTGCAGACGGCATCGACGAGGTCGGAACTATATTCGACAACAAAACCTTCTCTTACCGAACCCTTTTCGAGCAGCAAAAGTATGGCAAACTAACAGGCCGCTTCGGTTTTGAAGGATTCAACCGCGAGTATGAAGTGAACGGTGCCGAACAACTAATCACCGGAAAGGTAAAGCACAACGCGATTTCCGCGTTTGGGTTGGAAGAGGTGAATTTCGACCGTGTTAAGGTCCAATTCGGCGGGCGTATTGAGAATAATCGCTACGACCCGGAGAATACCGGCCTGTTGGCACGAAGCTTTACGGCTTTTTCGGGCGGCGCGGGCATAAACGTCGGTCTTTGGGAGGGCGGAGCTTTTGTAGCTAATTACACGCACTCCAACCGGGCACCTGCTCTCGAAGAGCTGTACAACAACGGGCCGCACATCGGAAATGTGACTTTCGAGATCGGAAACGAAAACCTTTCACGTGAAACAGCTAATGGGATCGATCTTTCTCTTCGTCATCAGTCGGGCAAATTCCGCGTTACAGGCGATGTTTACTATTACCGAATAAACAATTTCGTCTTTCTCGCTCCGCAGGACGTCAATGGCGATGGCGATGTTGATATCGAAGACGGCCTTCCTGTTGCAAGGTATTCGCAGTCGGACGCATCTTACTTCGGCGCGGAATTGAGTGCCGACGCAAGTTTCAATAAATACCTCGGTGGGTTTATCAGTCTTGATATGGTGAGGGCAAAATTGGTGGACGACGGCATTGATCTGCCGCGCATTCCGCCCGCCCGCGCCCGTGTCGGCCTGGATCTTAGATACAAAGATTTGAGCGTTCGGCCGGAAGCGGTGTTCACTGCCGATCAGGATAAAATATTTCCGCTGGAAACGCGTACGGCGGGATACGGCCTGATCAACGTCGCGGCCTCATACACCATCGGCCGTCAGCACCACGCCCATATCTTTTCAGTTAACGCATATAATTTGACGGATAAGCTTTATCGCAACCACCTGTCGTTCATCAAAGAGTTGGTGCCCGAGATCGGCCGCGGAATCCGATTTGGTTATACGTTAAGGTTTTTTTAAAAAGGTTATTCCCACGACACGATATTGATCGGGGCAATCTTAGTCGACCTAAGAATTGTCCCTTTTTTATTTATAGGTTCTGCAAGTTCGGTTTAGTCCATTTGGCCGCGTCGTATATTATTAAAGTTCCATATTATTTACGCAAAGGAGAGTGGTAACGAGCATGAGATCTGAATCTATTTCTTTCACCACTGCAAACGGTGACACGACGGCATATTTGGCCCGGCCGGAGGAAGACGGCGGGAAAGCGGTAATCCTGATTCACGAATGGTGGGGGCTGAATGAGCATATAAAGGATGTCGCGAGCCGCTATGCCGCAGAGGGGTTTTTTGCGATCGCACCGGACCTTTATCGCGGCAAAATTGCGGCGAATTCGGAAGAAGCAGGTGTGATGATGCGCGGGTTGGCGGTCGAGGACGGGCTAGACACGATCGAATGCGCGGTTGGCGAGGCTATGGCGTCTCTTGGAATTTCGCATTTTGGCGTAACCGGATTCTGCATGGGCGGAACGTTTGCTTTACGGGCCGCATGTGAGCTTGAAGGTTTTAGCGCGGCGGCTCCGTTTTACGGTGACATTCCGGAAGAAGATGTTTTGAAGAACCTTAGGACACCGACAATATTTGTTTCGGGCACCAGAGACGCGTGGATAAATACTGAGAAGGTTGCTTATTTAGAGGATGCCGCTGAACGATACGAATTACCCATTCACTCGGTGAAATATGAAGCCGACCACGCCTTTTTTAACGACACGAGGCCCGAAGTTTATGACAAAATCGCGGCGAATGACGCTTGGGCTCTTGTCGTCGGATTTTTCAACGACAAGCTCTAGCTCAAAATTTACTTTGAGGCGCGGCATAAATGGTTCATAATCGAACGCATCTACCACTAGAACCAAAGGAGGTCGTTTATGAAGGTTTTTCTCCTCTTTTTGCCGTTTTTCCTAGCTGATATCTCGATCGGACAGTCATCCGCAGGCACGGACGACGACTCTCCTGTCGCGGTGATCGAGTTTAGGTGGTATCGGGATCGTAAAGCCGCCTCAGTTAACAATTCGGGTTCGATTGTTCCGGCCCGGGCGGTAATCCCCGAAAATAAAAAGTTCCAACGCGAAGCCCGGGCGCAGCTGTCACCTGGAGCAATCGATCCGAATACACTTACGGTCGATGGCCGCAGCGAAGCACTGGAAAAGATAACGCAGGAATCACGCTCCGTTAAAGGGAAAGCGGTCGACGGATTCACATATCATGTCAAATTGCGGAACGAAGCGGATGCCACGATCGATGTGATCTTTCTGGAATTTCAATTCACCGAAATCGCAAATCCCGCAAACCTCGCTCGTCGGCAATTTCTCTGCGCGGCACATATAAAGGCTAAGGCGAAAATGGAATTCAGCGTATTTAGCTCATTAGGGCCAAGCGATGTGATCAGTGTCGAAAGTTTGTCTAAAGAAGCGGGAAAGCTTTTTGATTCGAAGGTGACTATAAATCGGGTTGAATACTCTAACGGTGCAATAGTTCAGCGTAAGGACTGGAATTTTGCCGCGTTGAAAACAGCTATCGATAGCGCGGTGTCCACGCCGTGGGGATTGGAAATATGCCGCGGGATTTGAGCGCGAAACCGGGTCCATAACGCCCACGAGTGATCTGTTCCACTGTTCCACCCTCTTTGCAGTGGAACGCCTGGAACAGGTGGAACAGGTGGAACAAGATTTTGTCGATACGCCGAAATAATCGACAGAGGCGAGGTTAATACTGGAAATTGCCGTATTTGTGATTGGCGGTCTTGGGATCGCCGCGACCGTCATTCCTTTATTGCGGGCAGAGGTTTGGTGGATCAGGCTATTTGATTTTCCGCGCCTTCAAATCGCCTTTGCGATCGCCGTTATCCTGTTCGTTTACGTGTTATTGATCAGGGATTTTAGTTTGGGCGGCATACTTTTCGTCTTCGGACTGTCGCTTTGCCTTTTTTATCAGGCGTACATGATGTTTCCCTACACGCGCTTTGCGAAAAAGCAGGTGCAGCAGAGCACTAACGCGACGGCGGAATCCAGTCTTAGCCTAATGACGGCGAACGTGCTTCAGACCAATCGTGACGCGGCGGCTCTAATAAAGATAATTCGCAAGGCAGACCCGGACATTATTCTTGCGGTGGAAACTGATGACTGGTGGAAGGGCGAATTGAAGGAATTCGAGAAAACGCACCCTTTTATCGTTCATCAACCTCAGGACAACACCTATGGAATGCTGCTTTATTCGAAGCTCGAACTGATCCGCCCGGAGGTAAAGTTTCTGATTCAGGACGACGTTCCGTCTATCCATTCGCGTGTCACGCTCAGATCAGGTAAAGAAATTGAGCTTCGCTGCCTGCATCCGCGGCCGCCGTTTCCGACCGAGGACACCAGTTCGCTTGACCGCGATGCAGAGATCTTGGTCGTCGGGAAAGAGAATAAGGAAAACAAGAAGCCTTTCGTTGTAATGGGCGATCTAAATGATGTGGCGTGGTCGCGGACAAACTATCTGTTTCAGGACATCAGCGGCTTGCTTGACCCGCGGATCGGGCGCGGATTCTTTCAGACATTTCATGCAAGCTACCCGTTTCTAAGGGTTCCGCTCGACCATTTTTTTCATTCGAATCATTTTCGGCTCGTAGATTTCCGCCGCCTCGGATACTTTGGGTCGGACCATTTTCCGGTATATATAAAACTTAGCTATGAGGCCGACGCCGTCCACGAGCAAGAGGAACTGCAGGCCGATGCGTCGCAAAAGGAAGATGCCGGCGAGAAAATAGAAAAGGCTGCCTAAGGCTGTGAACTTTTATTTGGCGTTTTCTTCTCAGCGTTGAAGTACCTTTTAACGCGGAGAACGCTGAGAGGGACGCAGAGGAGGCAGAGATTGGGAAGGCATCTAATAGCCGTCACATTTTTTTTCGTTTAGGGCGGAATTATTTGCCGTTTAGAAAATCTTCCAGCTCGGCCTTTACCGGCAAAGCGGTTCGGGCGCCGATTGCCCGGCATTTCAGGGCGGCGACGGCGTTTGCCATTCTAGCGCTTTCTTCAACGGTTTCGCCGGTAAGCAGGCCGTAAAGCAAGCCGACGCGGAATGAATCTCCGGCACCGGTTGTGTCCTTGCATCCGTTGGGTACTTCAAAACCGGGCGTTCGGATAAAGGTTTCGCCGCAAAGCAGCAGCGAGCCTTCTTCTCCAAGCGTGACGCCGACGAGGCCGCAGCCGAATCGTGACCGCATCTCCCGCAGCGCAAGCCGATGGTCGCTAATGCCTAGCAAGGAATTGGGAAAGTCGGCGGAGCAGATCATTATATCGACATGCGACAGAAGGTTCTCAATGCCGTCAAAGACCCGATCTATATCAGTCGACACAATAACGCCCTGTTTTCCGGCTTCGCGGGCCAGCTCAAGGCATGCCTCGGTATCATGCGGCGTCAGGTGAACGACACTTGTTTTTGCGATCGCTGCCAGCGGAACCTCGGTCTTGCTATATGCCAGCTTCTCGTCTCTTTGCCAAATTACTGTCCGCTCGCCGTTGCGAACGTCGATCACGATGAATGCGATCTGCGTGCGTGCACCTTCGATCCGTTCAGCGTATTCAAGACCGACGCCTTCTTCGATAAGCGACTGGAACCCGAAATCTCCGGCTTCGTCGCTTCCAAAACGGCCTATATACGATGTTCGAATGCCCAGACGCCGAAGCCCGGCCATCGCCGTCGCGACCTCGCCGCCGGCTGCCTGGACATAATTGGTTAGTTCGACCTTCGAGTTAAACGCCGGATATTCCGGCACCTGGATCAGATAATCGACCGCGTTCGTCCCGAAGCCGGTCACATCGAACTCTTTGTTTTGAGGCAAACTAAAGGGAAACAGCATCTAGAAATTTGTAAGTCGAACAGGCAATGAATATAATCCTGAAAAATTTAGCGACGTTTCTTGCAATCGTCTTCCATAAAAAGTTAGATTTGTATTTACACTTCTTTTGCTTGGCGTAAAAGCAATGTTCAACTAAATTTAGTAGATTTCCGGAGAAAAGAAAAAATGCCTACATCGATTTGTCCTGAATGTGATGAGGAAGTTTATGTGGACGCCGAGATGGAACAGGGCGACCGCGTGGTTTGTGACGAATGCCAGTCCAGTTTAGTAGTCGTCGGCCTTGATCCCATCGAATTGGACCAATATGAAGCACCCGAGAAAGATTTTACCGAAGACGACGATTTCGGGTCTCACGATTATGATGACGACCGGTTTTAGGTTCAACAATAATATCTAAAACTTTGACAGAACCTGAAGTGTACTGAAAATGCTCCGTTTTTGTTCCCCTTATTCGTGCTTGTTCCTCTTTTTCGGTGATAAGAAAAGCAAATCCACGGAATAAGATGAACAAGAAGTAACAAGAGGATTCGATCAGGATTGATGAAATAGGTTTCTCAAAAGAACTCTTAACCGGAGCGGCCCAGATTATGAGATTTGAGCGGCCCGAATTCGGAGAGTTTTCGGTTGCGTTTTAGGCGTCGGGGGAAGTTTACGAGGCTTGAGCCGTAGACGGCGGAGCCGAGTTCTTCTTCTTCGATGATATCGTCGGCTTCGAAGTCGAAATGGGACTTTAGGGCGGCGAGGGCGTCTTCGCCGGTGAGGTCGGCCATGTTGGCTTCGAGGACGGCAAATAGGCTGGCGCTGATGCGGCCGCGGAGGCTTGCGAGCGATGCTCCGGATGCTAATGAGAGCAGAGCGAAGCGGATCTCTTCGATACTGAAAGCGGTAAATTCGGAGTGCGGCTTGCCGATGAATTGCGAGAAGGCGGACATTGTCGCCAGCTCGGCGGCCTGTTGATCGTCACCGGCGAGCGCCACGTCAAAGGCGTCGCGTGAAAAACCGGCTACGTCCAGGACGCGGGCGAACTTATCGGCGGTAACGGTCCATTGGGCAGAATCGGCCGAGCGCGGCGACGGGGTTTTTCGCGGCGTGGCAATCGTGTTCGAATACATTATCCG
>JANNGV010000472.1:0-4157 GCA_031404055.1 Chloracidobacterium sp. | reverse complement strand
TGCCGAAGCCGTTCGCAAACCCAATCCCGCACTTTTTTAGAAGGGCGGTCGAACCTTCGCTCAACCGGCCTTGCTTTTGTATGGCAATTTTTAATTTTTGAACTGTTTTCATTTCTTTCGTAAAACGGCAAAACTCCGCCCCGCAACTATTTGAGTTCGCGCGTAGTGGAAAACTAGATTTCGGTTTGTTTAGAAACGATATCAGCCCGCGCGATGGATATGCGCGTGGTGGTGAAGATGATGGATGTGAAGAAGGTAAACTGTCATCAGTATTACTATTGAAAACTATTGAAAGAGGTTTTGCAAGTCGTGTGAATTATTCGGTAGTGGTTCTCATTTGCCTGAGCGTGCCCCGATCCCCTAATAGTCCGTTGAGAAAACCTTCGTCAGCGACGCAAGGTTGTCCTGCTTCTCGTCAACTATAAGAATTAGCCATTCCTTCATCAATCTAATGTTCTTTACAATATGTAAACTTTATTTGCAGTAGCACAGTCTTCAAGCCGAGCGAAAATCTATTTTTATTCGCAATCAGATCCTCTATCGATTACGAGTCCGGCAGGATTCCCGCCGATCATTTCCGCGTAGATATTCTCTCGGCATGATCTGATTTCAGCTTAATTTCGACCTTGTCAATCCCGATTCAATTTTACGAACAATTCAAATGTTTGAACGTCCGCCATTTTCCAAATTTTTCTAAAATAAATCGAAAAATCCAAAAAACGAAAAATTTGGGTAGCATCGAAAATTTTCTCGCAAACGGGAAGTAAGCATTATCAATATTTCTTATACAAACCTCGAACAGGCATAAGCCTTGCGTATATCAAGTTTGCCGAGTCTGTCGTTGGGTAGTTCAAATTCAACTTATTGAATGGATACGAAAAACCGTTCGGATGGAATTGGCAAGAATCAGACGCAAACTAAATGGAGAAGTACAATGCAAAAATTTTTATTCTTATTACTAACCATGTTCCTGGCGACGACCCCAGCCTTCGCGCAGAACACCACGGGTAAAATAATCGGTACTGTCTCGGCGGCCGATGGTGCCGTTCCGGGAGCGGTGATTGTCGTTGCCGACAGCCAGACCAAAAAAGAACGTACCGTTACCGCAACTGGTGACGGAACTTTCGAGGTGTCACAGCTTGAGTTCGGAACCTATACCGTCATCATCACCGCGCCAGGATTCAAAACTTTTACGGCAACAAGCGTAAAAATCGATGCCGGGCGCGAATATCCTTTGCGGGTGCAGTTGGAAGTCGGACAGGTTTCCGAAGAAGTAACGGTAACGGCCGGCGCCGAACAGATCAATGCATCTAACGCGGAACTGAGCACAACGGTCAGTGAACAACAGATAAAAGAACTTCCGTTAAACGGACGCAACCCGCTTTCACTGACTTATTTGCAAGCGGGTTCGAATGTGACGACGAATGCAATTAATGGTCAACGCGCTTCGTCCACCACGATCACCCGTGACGGCCTGAATATTCAAGACGCCTTTATCCGTACAGGCCCGCTTGGCAACAGCGCTTTTAGCGATTCGCCAAGCGTTGATGATGTGAGCGAGTTTTCCCTGACCACGCAGAATGCCGGCGTCGAAACCGGCGGCGGCTCGAGCCAGATCAGATTGGTCACGCCGCGTGGCGGCTCGGAGTTTCACGGCAGTTTGTTTGCCTTTAACCGCAACTCGGAGTTTTCCGCGAATACTTTTTTCGGTAATGCGGCAGGAAGATATGTCGCTACAGATACTAATGTGATCAACGGGCTAAACAAAGTCGGCGATGCAAGATCCCCTCGACCGTTCTTAAATCGTAATCAATTCGGTGGCAGCCTCAGCGGTCCGCTGCCTCTGCCGCATTTTGGCGAGGGCGTGCCCGCGTTTTGGAAGAACAAGGCTTTTTTCTTTTTCAATTACGAAGGCTTCCGTCTTGCCCAACAGGCGACCGTAACGGCACCGGCCGATAACGCAGGCGTTGCGCAAAATATAACTCTTTTGCTGCCGCAGGCTCGTAACGGAAATTTCACTTTTGTTAATAGCGCCGGGCAAACAACAACCGTAAATGTCCTGACCGGAACTAATTTCACAAGCCCGCTTCTTGCTAACCAGGGCGGTGTGCTGACCGTTGACCCAATTATTCAATCGCGTTTCCTCAGCGGTTTGCCCGAAGATTGCACCACCAACACGACAATCGGGCTCAATTTTCAAAAAACGTGCCGGATACTTCGCAGCAATCCTCAAAACAGGGATGCCTGGACATCGCGCGTTGACGTCAATCTCGATGACCGGAACTCAGTGAGCGCCGTCTATAAACGCAATAACTCCACCACCGGTGATGTGCGTTTTCCAGCCGGATTCGGACCTACGGCATTTGTTAATTCGGGAGGGCCGACGAACTTCTTTACCGCCGCATATAACTGGGCACCGATAAATAACTTTTCAAACGAGTTTCGCGGCGGTTTTAAGTACTCGGAGCCTTTCTTTACCGGTAACAACGTTCCCGAAGATTTTCTGATTGGCGGAGCGGCGACAACTAGCCCGCTGGGCTCACGCGAAAGCGACGGTCGTAACACCCTTTATCGAAATTTCCAGGATAATGCGGTCTATACGATAGGCAATCATTCGATCCGCTTTGGCGGGGCACTCGAGTTATTCAAAATCCAGGTGCAGGATTTTCGAGGCACGACTCCCGTATACACAATTTCAACCGCGGCAAACCCGAATACGCCGGGCCTGACAGCGACACAGATTTGCGGCTCGCCTACCTGTATCAACGCAACTGAACTGGCGCGGGCAAACAACCTGCGTTATTTCCTTGGCGGTATTGTCGGAACGGCAATTCGGACCGCAAACCTGGCCAGCCCGGAAGAAGGTTACACATTCGGCCCAGCCGATCAGACATTGAACTATGAAATTTATTCCGGATACGTTTCGGATCAATGGCGTGTGCGGCCGAACTTGTCGCTCAATCTAGGAGTGCGGTATGAATTTTACACGCCGCTGAATAATAAACAGCAGCTCTATCTGGAGCCGGTTATCAACAACGATGATCTGGCGGGAAGCCTTCGCGATCCAAATGGCAGGTTGAATGTTGTCGGTACGAACTCCGGAACGCCGGGAGATTTTAGCAAACCAGACCGCAATAACTTTGCACCAAGTGCCAGCTTTGCTTATTCTCCTCAATTTGACGACGGATTATTTTCAAAGTTGCTCGGCGGCGGCACCGTTATCCGGGGCGGTTTCCGTTTCAACTATGTTAATGATGAGTATGTAAAATCGGTGAGTACGCTGACCGGAGCGAACCCGGGATTAGGTGCGGTAAACACTGGTTTCGTCAACCTGACGTCGGCCTTGACGCCACGAGGTATTTTCACGGCCATCCCTTCGGTTTCGACGATCCCGACTTTTACTCTTCAGCCAAGGACCTTTGCTGCAAACAATGCGGCCGCCAACCGAGCAAGCCGCGTGTTCGGGGTTGATCCGAATATTGAGGTCCCGCTGCTTTATGAATATAACGTTGGCATTCAACGGGACATCGGATTCAAGAGCGTGCTTGAGATTAGATATGTCGGATCGAGAGGTAGCAATTTTATCACGACTCAGGACTTCAACCAGGCGGATCTTGTCGGAAATGGATTTACGGCGGATTTCCTCCGGGCTCAAGGAAATTTGGCGGCAAATGATGCTCAACGGCCAACACTGATCAATGCCTGCGTCGCGGCGGGAGGAACTCTTGCCGCGTGTACCGCTCAATTCCCGCGTCGTTTTGATTTTACCGGCGCACCGGGAACGGTTGCACTTCCTGTGTTCAGCCAGCTTTCTCCGGGAGTAAATGCGAATGCTGGCACGTTTATCCCATTTTTGGAACAGGGCCGCGTTGCATCGTTTGCCCAGACCGTTATCACAAACGGTTTTCGGAACACTGTGGTATTTCAGCCGAATCCGAACATCTTCTTCACTGAAATCTTGACGAATTCCAGCAGAAATCAGTACAACGCTCTGCAAATAGAGCTGCGTCGGAGGTTTAGTGAAGGGTTGTCGTATCAAGTTAATTACACGTTTGCGAAAACCTTGACCGATAATCCCGACGACGGACAGAAACGGGAAAGATCGGTGCAGGATCAAAACAAACCTAACTTGAACTACACGCTACCGAACTTTTAAC
>JANNGV010000471.1:0-6625 GCA_031404055.1 Chloracidobacterium sp. | reverse complement strand
GCCTTCCTGCAAAAACCGCAGAATTTTCGGCTGTACGTCTATGGGCAAATCGCCGATCTCATCCAAAAACAGCGTGCCGCCATCAGCCGCGCGAATCATTCCCGGCGAATCCGTAACGGCACCCGTAAAAGCGCCTCTCCGATATCCGAATAGGTGTCCTTCGGCCAGTTCCTTTGGCACAGCGGTGCAGTTGAACGGAACAAAGATCTTATCCTTGCGGTTTGAGATCGCATGGATGGCCCGCGAAACAAGTTCTTTACCCGTTCCCGATTCGCCAGTGACCAAAACGGTTACGTCAGACGAACGGATTTTGTAAACTTCCTCGACAAGTGCGGTCATCGCGGGCGAGGAATGAATAAAACCCGGCATCAGGCTGTTCGAGGTGTACGGACTTGCTTCCCGCTCAATAGGCGTTGCCTTATCGCGTTCGCGAAGCGAGACGACATCCATTCCCAGTTCGACCACCCGAAGCAGCGGCTGCAGCGAGCTGGCGTCATTCAAAACGGCACCAGCCAGCGGGTGGATCAACAAAAACGCAGGAGTCGCGCTCGATGCCCGCAGCGGGAAGACCGCCATATTCTTTGTCCGCAGAAACGACTTTTCGTCTCCCTTCTGCTGGGCTGCGTCAAATTTCGCTATCAGTTCCGCGCTTTCGTCAGGCGAATAGCCGTGTGTGATGAACGGGTGAAGCTTCTTGTTTTCGTTCGGTTCGGCGATGATTATCTTTCGGGCCTGGCTTTCCTGCTGAAGCACGGCGACAAGCTCGCGAAACAGCAGTTCGCGTGAGGCGGTAGCCTCGGCAAGCCGTACCATAAGCAGCTGCGAAACAACCGAATTGTGCCGTGTATTCTCACCCGAAGATTTTTCGGCAAGCTTCGGGTCCTTCAGCTTGCGGATCTGTTCGCTGACGGCGCTTACATACGATTGAATACCGAGCTTCTTGAATATTTCACCCGCCGTCGTCAGGTGTTTTATGGCCCGCCCGGCCTGCGATACCGTGAGGTTTTCGCCTATCAGAAAGTGTATCAGGGCTGTGTGATAAAGGTCTTCGGCCGCCTCGAATATAGTCAGGCTGCGATTGAAATGATGTACCGCAAGCTGTTTGTCGCCATCCGCCAGAGCCGCTAAACCGCGTATACGCTGGATGTTTCCGAGCACAAAAAAGTCGGATGTCGCATCGCTTTCTTCGATCACCTTCAGACAATTTTCGCATTCCGCCTGCCCATCTTCGTTCAAATAGCTTTCGGCCAGAACAAGGCCCGCCATATTGGCATAATGCTTATCGCCGATGGTTGCGGACAGGTCGATAGTATCGCGGGCGGTTTCGATCGCTTTCTTGAAGTTTCCCTGAGCAAGATAGCAGCGGGCCAGGTTACGCAGAGCTTGTGCCTCATACCATTCACGCTTTCGCTCGCGGGCCAGTGAAACGGCTTGGGTAAGAAATTTCTCGGCTTCGTCCAATTCGCCGCGGAGAATTTTCAACTCGCCGAGTGAATCCAGAATTCCGGCAATGTGCACGTGCTTTGTCGGCCGGACAAGTTCGAGAGCACGCTTGATCATCTCTTCAGCCTTCGGCCATTCACCGATCAGCATTAGATTGATGCCGAGATTGTTGTAAGCGATTACGGAATTGAGAATATGCTCGGTCCGATCAAAAAACTCGATCGATTTCTCCAGACACTCGATACCTTCCTGCGGCCGCCGCAAAAACCAGTAGGCACCGGACATTTCCGTATAGAATTTTCCCAGCATAAACGGGGCCGACCGTTCGCCGATTATCTGAATGCCCTGATCAAACGATTCGAGGGCCTTCTCGCTGTTGCCTTCCTGCTGGTGGCTGAGTGCTATTTCGCGATAGGCTTCCGCCATCCCGAGCCAGTTGCCGTTCTCGCGAAAATAAGTCAAAGACTTTTCGGCATAGTCGCGCGATATCGGAAATTCGTTCAATTTTCGGTAAACGCGGGCCAACGCAATGTCTATTATTCCGGACAGTTGGCCCAGCTCGTTTTCCTTGGCCTGCTTGAGGGTTTCTTTTAGAAGCGTGACGGCCTTTGGCTGGTCGGTCAGGTTGTTGTATGCGATGGCGAGCTGCGTCGTTACCCGTATCTGCGTTTCTTTACTAAGGCGCTTGAGCACTTCTTCGTCTTCAAAAGGTTTCAAAACGTCAAGCGATTCCTTGTAACGGCCGACGGTTTCAAGCGTAAACGAAAGCAGGCGTTTGAGATTTGCAAAATTGTCGGACGAATGGTTATAGCCTTCGAGGGTGTCCGTCAATATTTTCTCAGCCTCCTTCGAAAGGCCTTCGCGCAGTTTTTGGCCGACGCTCGAAAAGATCTCATCGAGCTTTTTATCGACCATGCCATGCTGATGATCCGAGCGCTCATCCTTGGCGGACGCGAACGAGCGAACGTTCCCGGACTTCGAATTAGATCTGTTCGAAAGCGAATTCATCTTTAGCCTCAGTGTACGCGGGGTAAACGGCCAATCCGGGCCTTGTTTCAAAAAAACAAGATCAGCATTTGCCACTCAAATTGAATACTTAGTAAACAGCGCATTTGAAATCTATCAAAAAAAGTCAGCCACGTCCATTATTTTCTTATCCCCGAAACGGTAAGTGTTGGACTATGCTGATAAAGATATGACATTCTTTTAGCGACCTATAACCGAAAGCCATATGAATGCAGTGGAAGAACGGCTTCAGCAGTCGAGCGGAAAGGATGCCGATTGGAAGCATTGGGGACCGTACGTTAGCGAGCGAGCGTGGGGAACCGTCCGAGAGGACTACTCGCCGGACGGTGCGGCGTGGGACTATTTCCCATTTGAAAGCTCGCACCTCAGGGCCTATCGCTGGAACGAAGACGGAATTGCCGGGATTTGTGACCGTAAGCAAAATTTCTGTTTTGCGTTGTCGTTTTGGAATGAGAACGATCCCATCCTGAAGGAACGCCTATTTGGATTGCCCGGCCCAAAAGGGAATCACGGTGAGGATGTTAAGGAGTATTACTATTACCTCGACAACACGCCGACGCATTGCTACATGAGGTTTCTCTACAAGTATCCGCAATCGGCGTTTCCGTATGACGATCTTTACCGAGAGAATGCGAGCCGTGATAAATCTCAACGCGAATACGAGCTAATCGACACCGGTGTTTTTGATGACGATAAGTATTTCGATATTTTTGTCGAGTACGCCAAGGCCGGCCCCGAAGACATATGCATCAAAATTATGGCCGCAAACCGCGGGCGTGAAACGGCACCGCTTCATATTTTACCGACTGCCTGGTTTCGAAATACGTGGTCATGGACAAATGATTCGGCCAAGCCGTCCGCGTCTGAAACCACGGAAAACGGCATTACTTCAATCAAGCTGGAAAAGGAATTACATCGTAATTACACGCTTTATTGTGAGGGGTTGCCGACAACGTTATTCTGCGAAAACGAAACAAATAATCGCCGTCTTTTCAACGCCGAAAATGCTTTCGCTTACACAAAAGATGGCATCGGCGATTATGTCGTCAACGGTAATAAGGAGGAGGCTGTAAATCCGCAAGGTACGGGGACAAAGGCTGCCGCGCATTATCGCTTCGATATCGGTGCGGGCGAATCGAAAGAAGTTTATCTTCGATTAACTTCATCTCCGCTGCCGCCGGGCGATTTTACCGCGTCGTGCAAGGCGATTTTCGACCAGAGAAAATTGGAAGCCGACGAGTTCTATGGCGAAATAGTTCCGGCCAATTTGTCGCCAGACGCGCGGAATGTGATGCGCCAGTCGCTGGCTGGATTGTTGTGGTCAAAGCAGTATTATCACTATGTCGTGAAGCAATGGATCGACGGCGATGAGGCCGGCCCGCCGCCGCCTAAGCAACGCGGCTTCGGTCGCAATACCGAATGGAAGCATTTATACAATGACGACATTATTTCGATGCCCGATAAATGGGAATATCCGTGGTATGCGTCGTGGGACCTTGCATTTCACTGCATTCCGCTCGCGCTTGTCGATTCGGGATTTGCAAAACGTCAACTGATATTACTGCTTCGCGAATGGTATATGCACCCCAACGGCCAGATTCCCGCATACGAATGGGCACTTAGCGATGTGAATCCGCCGGTCCATGCCTGGGCGGCGTTACGCGTTTACCAGATAGAGGAAAAGAAAAACGGTGTCGGTGATCGGGCGTTTTTGGAAAAGGTCTTTCACAAACTACTCCTCAATTTCACCTGGTGGGTCAACCGTAAAGACGCGGAAGGCAACAACGTTTTCGAAGGCGGATTTCTCGGTCTCGACAATGTCGGCGTTTTCGATCGGAGCAAGCCATTGCCCGGCGGCGGATTTCTTGAACAGTCCGATGGAACGAGCTGGATGGCAATGTACTGCCTGAATATGCTTGCAATCGCGCTTGAGCTTGCACAGGAAGACAAGGTGTATGAAGACGTTGCGAGTAAATTCTTTGAGCATTTCGTATTTATCTCTGACGCGATGAACAATCTCGGTAACGAGCAGACAGAGCTTTGGGATGAGCATGACGGTTTTTACTACGACGTCATGCACTTGCAGGGACACCAGTTTCCGATCAAACTACGCTCGATGGTTGGGCTGATACCGCTGTTTGCGGTAGAAACTATCGAGGCCGCGTCGGTAGCCGCATTGCCCGATTTCCGCCGCCGCACCGAATGGCTGCTCGAAAATCGAAAAGACCTTGTTGAGGACATAGCCTGCATGCAGCAATCGGGCCGCGATGGGCGCCGGCTTTTGGCTTTGGTGAACAAAGAGCGTCTCCAGCGGGTGCTGCAAACAATGCTTGACGAAGAGGAATTTCTCTCGGATTACGGGATTCGTTCGCTGTCGCGTTTTCACAAAGACTGTCCGTATTTCCTTGAGATGGACCACGTCGAATACCGTGTTGAGTATGAATCCGGCGAATCGCACAGCGGAATGTTTGGCGGCAACTCTAATTGGCGCGGTCCGGTGTGGTTCCCGGTGAATTATCTGCTGATCGAGGCTTTGCAGAAATTCGATTTTTACTACGGCGAAGATTTTAAGGTCGAATTTCCGACCGGCTCCGGCAAAATGATGACGCTTTGGCAGGTGGCGCAAGAGCTTGAAAAACGTTTGTGCGGCCTTTTCTTAAAGGATCAAAGCGACACCCGTGCCGCATTTGGCGACGCCGCGAAATTTCAATCCGACGAACACTGGCGTGATCATCTTCTGTTTCACGAATATTTTGACGGCGACAACGGTCGCGGCCTCGGGGCCAATCATCAAACGGGTTGGACGGGCCTGATCGCCAAAGTGCTCAAACAAACGGCGGAATACGCAGTAAAAGAACCTCATCGCGAGGAAAACAAAAAGCCGTGAATCTTACGACGGCTTGGCACAATAAAAATTATGAAAGCAGTTGCCGTAATACCTAAAACCGATAACAGCGTTCATCTGGTCCGGATGGAAAAACCTAAGCTGGCCGATATCAAAAACGGACGCGGCATTCTGGTTGAGGTGCTCTCTGTCGGCGCGTGCGGCACCGATAGAGAAATCAACAACGGCGAATATGGCGTGGCGCCGAAGGGATTTGATTACCTCGTGCTTGGTCATGAGAATTTTGGCCGCGTGGTCGAAGTCGGCGCAAATGTTAAGGAATTAGAGGTAGGTAATTACGTTGTAGCTACGGTGCGGCGCCCTCGTGGCTCAAGCATTTATGACAAGATCGGTGAGCAGGATTTTACGACGGATGACAAATATTTCGAACGCGGGATATCCCGCCTTCACGGCTATATGGCTGAATTCTACGTCGAGGACGCGGATTTTTTGGTAAAGATTCCGCCCGCGATAGCGGAGATTGCCGTTCTTCTGGAACCGCTTTCGATAATTGAAAAAGGCCTCAAGCAAGCCAGTGACATACAGGAGCGCCTAAAGATTTGGCATCCGAAAACGGCGGCGGTGCTTGGTACGGGAAATGTCGGGCTGCTTACCGTAATGGCTCTCCGGATGCGCGGCTACCAAGTGCACAGTTTTGGAAAACAGGGCGGCTCGAATTATCTGAACGCCGAATTAAGCGAAGAGATAGGTGCGACATATGATTCCACCGACGATCTGCCATTGAGTGAATCCATTAAAAGGTATGGTGAATACGACCTTGTCTTTGAATGTACCGGCTATTCGCCGATCATATTCGACGCGATGCAGACATTGAACGAAAACGGCATTTTGATCCTTGCATCGGTCACGGGCGGTGAGCGAAAAACGGATCAGGTGCCTTCGGACAAGATCAATCAAATGTTTGTCCTCGGCAACCGTGCGATGGTCGGCACTGTGAACGCCGGCCGCGAGCATTTTGAAATGGGCGTCAAGGACCTTGCCCTGTGCGAGGCGATGCACCCCGGCTGGCTCGGCCGGATGATGACGCACAAGGTCGCCGGATTGGAGAATTACAAAAAGGTTTTCGATATTCTTAACGACTCCGCAAAGTATAAAGCGATCAAGACCTACTTCGAAGTCAAGAAGATATAAAGATTTTGCCACGAATAACACGAATTACACGAATCTTGCTCTGAGCTGTCAGGTCACCTCATCAATGGCGGATTCGCGCTAAGGGCTAAGATTCTCATCTTCAATTCGTGCTATTTGTGT
>JANNGV010000470.1:0-2764 GCA_031404055.1 Chloracidobacterium sp. | reverse complement strand
ACGCGCGGCGGATGGCGGATATTACGCGTATGAACAAAAGTGTACACATCTCACATGCCCGGTCTATTATTCAAAGTCGAACGACCGCATCGAATGCCCGTGTCACGAGGGCGGTTTTGATGTGCACACTGGAAATGTACTTTATGGTCCGCCGCCGCGGCCGCTCGATCTGATACAAATCGAGGTTCGTGACAGCGGCGAGATTTGGGCCGTCGGCAAGGTTACAGGTGGTGCTCATGAATCCGCTTAATGAACAAGAAATGAGGCCGCTGGAAAACCGGGCCGCGTCCCGAAATATCCAGACCGGAGGCCGCACGGCGATCTGGCAGGCACGGCTTGTTTTGCTCGTTATGATAAACATCGCGCAGCTCTGGATCTTGTCCGCGACGATCGAGGCCGCTCTCGCCGCGCATTATAAACAGCTCGTTCCGCTGGTTATCGCATCAGGCGTTTGCTGGCTTTTGGCACTTTCGATATTTTTGTGGTGGAAGCCTGCTGAAAAACGGCAAGGCCTACAGCAGCCTGTGCAGCATCGATGAAACAGGCGATCATCGGCTTTGACCGGGACGACAATTCAGATTGGCGAGCGATGCTTGGCTGCGGACATTATCAGCATGTCCGACACAACCCGCCGCTGTCGACCCGTGAATGGGTGCTAAGCGAAACAGGGCGTGCCGCAAAGATCGGTGGAACGCTTGAATGCCGCAAGTGTAACGAAATGAAGCCGCCCGATTTTGACATTAAGTGACATCAACTCATGACCGATAATTACAGGCCCGGCGCTCCACGCGCCCTATTTCTTTCGACAACTGCATTTGCGGTGTCCTTTGCCGTTTGGGGACTGCTAGCCGCACTTGCCCCGACGTTTACGCAGATATATAACCTTTCGGCAACGGAAAAAAGTCTGATGATCGCCGTGCCGGTCCTTCTCGGTTCGATCGGCCGGTTATTTTCGGGCATTCTTGCCGACAAATACGGCGGCCGCAACGTCTTTGCCGCGCTGCTGATATTCTCGGCTATACCCGCCATTGCTATAGGATTTTCCACCAGCTTTACTCAGCTTATTATTTTCGGATTGTTTCTCGGCATCGCCGGAACAACCTTTCCGGTCGGCGTGGGATTTACGTCGCGTTGGTTTCCTCCGGAAAAACAGGGAACCGCGCTCGGAGTATTTGGGATGGGTAATATCGGCCAGTCGATCGCCGTATTCTTTGCTCCTGTACTTGCCCTCCAACTCGGCGACTGGCGTACCGTTTTCTTTATTTTTGCGGCGGCAACATTTGTTTGGGGAATTGTTTTCTATGCCCTGGCTGATAATGACACGACGACTGCACGGCCGAAATCGCTAGCGGAAAGCCTCGGCGTACTAAAACGTTCAAAAATTGCTTGGGTACTGTCGCTATTTTATTTTTTGACGTTCGGCGGATTCGTCGCACTTGCCCTTTACATGCCCACTTTCCTGCGTGAGATCTTTGCCCTAACGCCGACCGATGCCGGAGCCCGCACCGCGGGATTCGTCGTGTTGGCCACGCTTATGCGCCCGATCGGCGGTATTCTCGCCGATAAATTTGGCGGTGCGAAGGTGCTTATCTTCGTATTCGCGGCGATCGCCATTTTGGCCCCGCTCCTGAGCTTTACGACCATCGGATTATTTACGGTCGGTGCTCTCGGATGTGCGGCAGCACTCGGCCTTGGGAATGGGGCGGTTTTTAAGCTTGTTCCGCAGTATTTTGCTAAAGAAACTGGAACTGTTACGGGTCTAGTCGGAGCATTCGGCGGGCTTGGCGGATTTTTCCCGCCGATCGAACTCGGTTTGGTGAAGGACGCAACCGGCAGCTATACGATTGGCTTTATACTGCTGTCGTCTTTTGCCTTAGGTTGTCTTGTCGTAAATTATTTCACCTTTTTACGCGGTGGACCGGTCCCTACAGCAACGCAGCCCGAGAATGCATGAATTTCGTTAACTAAAGATTTGCTGTTCGGCCGATTCTGCGGTCATAGACGACTTGCGGAGCCAGCGTCCAGGTTCGTTGGCCGTTCAATCGCCTGAAATATGAGTATCACGATCAAGGATCCCGAGGGCTTTATCCTGATCGGCGGGGCAAGTTCGCGAATGGGACGCGATAAGGCCCAAATGACACTTGGCGGGCAAAAGCTATTCGAACGCGCGGCCGCAGCCTTGAGCGTCGTCTGCCCAACTCGCATCACACTGGTCGGAAACAGAGGCGCCCACTTCGAGTCTGACCTGCTGGTCGTTCCGGACATGAGTCTTGATTCGACGGCCCATTTGCAGGCATCGATCTTTGGCCTGTATACCGCATGGGTCGCTGCGAAAACACCCTGGATCGCCGTACTGGCCTGTGATCTGCCGTTTGTGACCGGTGATTTGATGATAAGGTTAGCCGGCTATTGCTTGAACGAGTTCGACGCGGTCATACCAATACAATCGGACACTAAGCCGCAGCCGTTGTGCGGGTTTTACCGGGCCGGGCGATGCACGCACGTGGTAGAGGCAATGATCAGAAACGGCGATTTGAAAATACAAAAGCTTTTATCGCGTCTGAACACGCGGTTCGTCGGATTCGACGAGATCGCCGATCTCGACGGGTCAGCCAATTTCTTATTTAACATCAATAGCCAAGCCGACTACGAAACTGCCCTCAAGATTGCGGCCCGTTAGGCGGCCGCCGCAAATGCCCTGGCATACACGTCGCGTACTATCGCCGGGTGCGCTGAAGCCGCTGCCTGTAACATAGGCCGGTAA
>JANNGV010000469.1:0-2101 GCA_031404055.1 Chloracidobacterium sp. | reverse complement strand
ATACGGCCGCCACCTCAAACATCTTTACGCAGTCCTGACGAACAACGACCACAAGCTCCTCCACGACCGAAGAGACGCTGACACTCTCCATGCGAAACAATCGGACTTCGAAGGATTCCAGGCCGACCGACAAAAACTCATCGACAGTGTAATCGCGTTTTGTTTGTATCAGGAATTTTTCGACGAGGGAACCCGATTCAAAAATACCGAATTTGATAGAGGAGTTGCCGATGTCGATGGCCAATAGCATAACGGAAAATGGAAAATGGAAAATGGAAATCGGGATCAGCTCCGCATTTGCCACTTTCCATTTTCAGTTTTACATTGAGATTTAGCCTTGCAGCGGCAGTCCGTCGTATACGATTTGCCAGCCATTGCGGCGGCTCGATCTAAGGCTTTTGGTGTACCATTCGAGGGCGGCTGTCGGGTCGTCATAAAGCTGGACGGCCGGATGGGCTTCGCGCGGATCGACGCGGCAGATGGCGGCACCGGCCGTCGCGCTCTTTATGCAGAGCAGGGCGACCATGTTGTTCTTCTGCAAAACCGCGGTGCGGACCAGAACATCATCAAGATCGTCATCGAAATCTTCGAACTCAGCCAACTCGTCGCTGAAATCGTCGTCAAAATCAAATTCGGTTTTCGGGTCAAACTCGTTGCTCATAAAAATCCAAAGCGTAAAGAAGAAGTTACACTCTTGCGCGGCAATGTTCAAGCACGTGCCGCCGCCGTCTGCAAACATAATGCTACTGCCGGCCTTCTCTCAGCCACTCTAAAAGCTTTTCTTCCTGTTTGTGAAAGGCCTGTTCGGGCTTTTCGCCTCGGCTCATCGGCAGTTTGAAGAAAACGGAAAGCTGTTCCTGAACTCCCGATTCGCCCCGTTGACGGGCAAGGTCGAGACATCGTGCGATTTCAATCGCCAGCGGAGCGGCGAGTATCGAATCACGGCAAAGAAAGTTAACCTTTA
Source organism: Chloracidobacterium sp. (assembly GCA_031404055.1). Classification (GTDB taxonomy): domain Bacteria; phylum Acidobacteriota; class Blastocatellia; order Pyrinomonadales; family Pyrinomonadaceae; genus OLB17. Next base: position 1,137 of record JANNGV010000469.1, on the reverse strand, counting down.
GCTGCATCGGCTGCCCAAGAAATCCGGTCAGGTCGATGTTGTCCCAAGCCTCTTTATTGTCCTTGCGCGGGCGGTAATATCTGATGTCGACCAAGTGGTCTTCGACTTTGTAACCCAGAATGTCGTCCAAAAGCGAGCTTTTGGTCTTAACTTTTGACGCAAGCGAATCTTCGTCGCTCAACGCCAGGCCGTCGCGGTTGCCGAGAATATTCGTCGAAAACCAGCCTTCTACCTTCAAAGCGCGGCTTCTGAAGGCGGGAGCGAGCACCGACTTAATAAATGTTTGGCCGGTTTTGCCGTCCTTTCCCGCGATCGGCACTCCTTGTTTTTCGGCAAACTCGATGATCGCCGGAATGTCGGCCGCTACCGACGGTGTGAAATTTCCGTAAGGCACGCCGCACGCTACAGCAGCGTAAGCATAAAGCATCGATGGCGAAACATCCGCCGAATTCTCGTCCAACGCCCGTTCCAGATCGGCAAGGGTGTTGAGCATCTCGTTGCCCTCGACGGCAAGCTTTTCTGTCGAAGCAAGATTGATGACCACAACCGAATCGCACTGAGTTTTGAATTCCTCGATGTTGTTTTTTATTCGATCGATCGATTCGCGGTGGGTTCCGGCTGAAATTTGATTCTCGCCGTCGATATTGCTTAGAAAATCGAGATTCCCGGCTCCCGGCCACGGCTTGACCTGGCGGAGTTCCGCTTCGACCGCGACGAATTGTTTGTGGGTCAGAACGTCGTGTTCCTCGGCCGCGTTCGCAAGATGGCTGCTGAACAGATCCCACCCGGCGATGATGATGTTTTCGTACTTGGCAATACCGGCAATGTTCAGTTCGGCCAGCGGCAGACCCTGTTTTCCGATAAGGCCTTTTTTGATCAGTTCGACACCTGCGAACATCGTCGTCCCGACGGCTCCGCCGAGACCGACTACAGCTATTCCTAATTTGCGTTTCATATAAAAACTCTAATTCTACAATAGATGCGGCGAATCAAACAGATTGGCTTAAACGAATTATTGCCCGCGAAATACGCGAAATAACGCGAAAGTGGAGTAGAATGGGTTACTCTTTCGCGATCTTTTCGTGTATTTCGCGGGCAAACTAATCTTATGAATCCACAAGAACAAAAATCAACGGT
>JANNGV010000468.1:0-4543 GCA_031404055.1 Chloracidobacterium sp. | reverse complement strand
CAATTGACCGACAGGAGCTATTTCAGGGCCAACGAAAGTCGCTTCGGGTTAAGCCAACAGCAGGAAGGAGCCGGATGGTACTTCTACAGTCCCACAACGGTTGCATACGTCCAGCGTCTGATCGCCGGCGCCGGCAGCGATGTCCAGCACGCGCGAGCCCGGGCCGATCCGGGCGGATTGGAGCATCGCTGCGGTCGCTTCTTCGAGCCAGACGCGGATGACCGCAGCGTGACTGTTCCAACCCTGTGCGGCCTTGTCCCAGGGGTGGCCGGATGCGGCGCTCGCGTTGCTGGCGACGAGCTCGGGCAAGCTCGAGGCCATCACTCTGCCCTGATCCCCGAAGCCCGACGGCGGATTGCTGTTCGCTGACGGCCGGATTTAAATTTAAGATGGTCGATCATCCGATCGACGATAACAACATTAACCACATATTGGTCAGCACGCAGCACGAAGCGGTTCAATCCCCGGCGTATATTTCCGACGCCGCGGTTTCAAACGCCTACGCGGTGAGTTTTGTATGCATCCCGCACGGCGCCGGCCATGCTCCTTTCCGGCCGCCGAGAAAGACGCCGAAGCCGGTGGTCTTAGGCAGCCAAACCGCGTTCGTCACCGGCCCTTCGGGCGAAGAGATATTCACGGATAAATACGGCCGCGTCAAGGTCCACTTTCACTGGGACAGGGAAGGCGCGATGAATGCGCGAAGCTCCTGTTGGCTGCGTGTGGCACATATCTGGGCCGGCAGCGGGTGGGGATCGATGTTTATCCCGCGGATCGGCATGGAAGTTCTGGTTCATTTTTTGGAGGGCGACCCCGACCAGCCGATCATTGCCGGCTGCGTATATAACCCGTCAAACATGCCGCCTTACACGCTGCCCGAGCATAAAACACGTTCAACCATAAAGTCCGATTCGACCACAGGCGGCGGCGGATTCAATGAATTTCGTATTGAAGATAAGAGGGGATCGGAGCAAATATTTATTCATGCTCAAAAGAACGAGGACATTCGAGTAGAAGCCGATTGTTTCGAAACGATCGGCGGTGATCGCCATCTTACGGTCGGCAAAAATCAACTTGAGATGATAAAGGGCGATCAGCATTTGGAGGTAAAAGGCGACAAAATGGAAAAGGTCGGCGGCTCGTTATCGCTCACCGTGGGAGGAAGTGTAAATAAAAAGATCGGCCCAAAATATGCCGTCGAAGCCGCACAGGAGATCCATCTGAAAGCCGGAATGAAAGTTGTTATCGAGGCCGGTGTACAGCTTACCCTAAAGGGCGCGGGCGGTTTCGTCGATATCGGCCCGGCTGGCGTCACGATCCAGGGCACAATGGTGCTGATCAACAGCGGCGGCGCCGCCGGGTCCGGTTCCGGAGCTTCACCCGGCAGTCCGCAAGCGGCAAAAGAAGCCGACACGGCCAACGCCGGAAAGCGCATTGAACCGCTGCAGGCGCCACCGCGACCGCCGGCGAAACAAGGACCGGCTGCCGCGGCGCTTGGATCGGCGGCGCAGAAAGGGACTCCCTTCCCGGGTCCGGCACCGGGAGGCAACCCGTCGAAACCTCCCGCACTATCGCCTGCTGAAGCTCAGAAAAAAGCGGACGAGACCGGAAAACCCGTCGAGGACTCAGACGGCGTTGTGCACATGCCAACCGAGCACATCTCACCCCGGCCAAGCCCCGACGAAGCGCAGAAACAGGCGGACGAAAGTGGAGAACCCGTTGAAGACTCCGACGGCGTTGTGCATTTTCCGACCGAGCACATTTCACCTCGGCCAAGTCCAGACGAAGCGCAGAAACAGGCGGATGAGACCGGAGAACCAGTTGAGGACGCTGACGGCGTTATACATTTTCCGACCGAACATCTTTAAGCTCCCCTGCAGCAGTCGACCTGAGGGAAAAATTCTAATGAAAAAGGAAAGTGGGCATCGCCCAAGAATCTGGATATCAAAATGAGGAATACCAAATCAATGTATTACTTTGATGAATAAGGAAAAACTTCAACAACATCTCATAAATAACACGACGCGGGTGTATTGCGTTCTGGACGGGGCGTCGGTGCCGAACCTTCCGATGCTTCTTTTTGAAAATAAGGCCAGAAACTTCTGCCTGTTTAACGGCGATCTGGAGCCTGATATGCTGTACATGGCCCCGTATCTGGTGCAGTTAAAGCCGGGAGATAAGATGACCGAGTGGATAATGAGCGAAGGCTTTGGCCGGCATTGGGGTATTTTTGTGCATTCGCGCCATCCAATAAACGAGATGCGGCATCATTTCCGCTCGCTGGTAACGGTTTACGACGAGCGGGCTAACTCGATGACCTTTCGGTTTTACGATCCGCGGGTGCTGCGACGCTTTTTGCCGACTTGCACTCCCCCGGAGCTTGAAACTTTTTTTGGAAAAGTCGATACTTTTTTTGCCGAGGCCGAGGACGGTGAAAATCTTTTGAGTTTCCGGTTGGAAGACAATGCTTTGAAACAGACGGAGCTGAATTAAAAGGAGAAACGTTATGCCGCCAGCCTCAAGATTAGGAGATATGCACGTCTGCCCGAAGGTAGAACCAGGCCCGGTGCCACATGTTGGCGGACCTATTTTGCCTCCGTGCTGCCCGACGGTGATGGTCGGTTTCCAACCGGCCGCCCGGATTATGGACATGGCGGTGTGCGTCGGGCCGCCGGATACGATAGCAAAGGGATCGCCGACGGTTTTGATCGGAAACATGATGGCGGCCCGAATTGGTGACATGACCCAACACGGCGGCCTTATCGTCCAAGGGCTGCCGACCGTGATGATCGGTGAAGTTGGCGGGCCTGGATGACGTATTCGCTCTCGTTCATTCTCTTGTTCCGTGGTGAAGATTTAAATTCAACGATTGAACAAGAGAAATAAGAATGACCAAGTGGAGAAAGACGAAAAACCGATTTGTGTGTTTTTCAAGTTGGTTTCACGAATTGCATTGACGCCTGAAAGACAAAAATGCTGGTAATAAGAAAACAACAGATTCAGGAGTTCATCGCCCGCGACGACGCGGAGTTGACGGACGTCGTCCGCGAGGCAATCCGCGAAGCCAATGGCGATCGGATAAAGGATTACGGCGACGCGGACCTCGATGCTATGCTCAAGATCGGCATCGACCGTGCAAGATCGCATGAATTGACCTGTGCCGAAGACATCGCGTATTTCATCGCCATTATGTTTGAGGTCGCTCCCCGCTTCGATGAGCAACCGGATGTCCGCAAGGTGCTGGAAAACAGCGACTTCCCGCCCGACATCAGGCTGGATCAGCTATTTACCTCCATGGATGAAGCCGCCTGGATAGAGGCCGGCAGGCTTTACGAAGATTCGTTTTGGTTCCAAGTCAAACCGTAAAACGCCTAAACCATATGGAACAAGAACCGACAGTTGAAGCTGCGAAAGCAAAAGGCGCGGTGAACTACGCCGAAAAAATTGCTGGCCAAGAGGCCCTTGTCGAAAGGCTCAGCGAAGACTATAAAAAGAATCCGTCGCCCGAACTGGAATTGGATCTGAAGCGAAAGAGGGACGCACTCCTTCACTTAAAAAATTTAATTAAAGATGATCCTAAAGATCGAGCCCAAAGGGCGGCCCAAACCGCGAGGCTTTCCGCGCTCGGCAAAGCCTACGCCTAGCGATTGGAGAGTAAGTGGGACGGCTCTCCAGTCACGGATGTGTCATCTCCTCAGGCTTCACCAACTCGTCAAATTTCTCGGCCGTAAGCAGGCCCAATTCAACCGCTGATTCCTTTAGCGAGCTTCCCTTTTTATGTGCATTCTTTGCGATCTTTGCCGCGTTGTCATAGCCGACATGCTGATTCAGCGCGGTAACGAGCATGAGTGAATCGTTTAGATATTCGTCGATCTGACTTCTATTCAGCTCGATACCGCTGATGCAGTAATCTACAAAGCCGTGACACGCGTCGTGGATCAGCCGGACCGAGTGCAGGAAATTATGGATCATCACGGGCTTGAAAACATTAAGCTCAAAATTTCCCTGCGAACCGGCAAACCCAATTGCCGCATCGTTTCCAAAAACCTGGACGGCGACCATAGTCATTGCTTCGCTCTGCGTCGGGTTGACCTTGCCGGGCATGATCGAGCTTCCCGGCTCATTTTCCGGCAGTGAGATTTCGCCGATGCCGCAACGCGGCCCCGAAGCCAGCCAGCGAATATCATTTGCGATTTTCATCAATGAGCCAGCCAGCGTTTTCAAAGCTCCGGACGCAAAAACGACCTCGTCGTGCGCCGAAAGCGCCGCGAATTTGTCTGGGTGCGATTTGAACGGCAAGCCTGTAAGTTCAGCAATCTTAACTGCCGCTCGTTCGGCAAATTCAGGATGGGCATTCAATCCCGTACCAACGGCCGTGCCGCCAATCGCGAGATCAAGCAGTCCGGGCAAAACCATATTCAGACGTTCGATATCGCGTTTGATCAAATTCGCCCAACCGCCGAATTCCTGGCCGACGGTCATCGGCGTCGCGTCCTGTAAATGCGTCCGGCCGATCTTTACAACGTCGGCAAATTCGTCGGCTTTT
>JANNGV010000467.1:0-4126 GCA_031404055.1 Chloracidobacterium sp. | reverse complement strand
CAGCCGTCGAAAATAGTCCGGCGTGACCCGCAACGCCACTCATTCGAAATGCGGTCGGATCATGCACCAATGCACGAAGAATGGTTTCGCCTTCTTCTTCCTGGCCATCATATTTAGACCCGAGATAACTGTTCTGGCCCTTGATGTTTTCTGTAGGTGCAAACCTCTCAGGTCCCGGGCTTTTGGCTCGGCTGCCGAAGCCGAATACCAACGCCTTCACATATGGCAAACCCGGCGAGTTCAAGATTACCGCAAAGCCACTGTCATTCATCGCCAATGGCCTAAATAACGACCGCGCCGAAAACTCAGAATAATTGCCCCAATCAACATTAGACTTTTCTTTGTAACTTGGGTCCGCTGCAATCACTCCGTTCATAATCTCTGCAAGAACAATAAACCCAATATCCGAATAAACAAATCTCGCCCCCGGCGCATTTCTCAGCTTTTCTTTTTTCAGGGCGGCAAGCATGCCTTCGCGGCCGGTCCATTTTTCAGCGAGATCAAAATCCGGCCGGTAGCCGGATGTGTGTGTGAGAAGCTGTTGGATGGTGACGCGTTTCGCCTGTTCGTCGTCGATGTCGAGAATGTATTTGCCGATGGTGTCCGAAAGCCGCAGCTTTCCCTGTTCGACGAGGATCATTATCGAAGTCGCGGTCGCGACCGGCTTTGTCAGAGACGCGACATCAAAGATCGTATCGACCGTCATCTTCTCAACCGTCGGCACCAGCGAGCGATTGCCGAACGCCTTCCGGTAAACGATCTTTCCCTTGTGACCGACAATTACTACCGCTCCGGGAAGCTTCTTATCCGCGATGTCCGCGTTAACAAGCTGTTCGATCTGATTCAGCTTCGCCGCATTCATCCCAACCGTCTGCGGCGGCGCAATCGGCAATCCCTGCGCTCGAACGGAATTAACTACCGAGGCACAGAGACACAGAGTAAGAAAACATAACTTAACTAATCGAGATTTCATCGATAAAAAATTAACTCTTGTGCGTGTAGTCCGAGATCTTTTCACGAAGCCAGGAATTTACAATCGCGCCGGAAGGCACATGTTCATTCTTGGAGATCTCTGAAAGCTTTTCAGCGACGTCGTCGTCAACAGCGACGAAATGTTTGCGGTGTCCAAGTTCGACATCGAAATCAACTTCAGGCATCGATTCGAGATACTCGCCCATATCGGCTTTATCAAAAAAATCAGTTAAAGCCTCGGTTGAATCAAATTTTGGTAATTTCTTTTCGCTATTTCCGGCCATACATTTTTCTTTCTTTTTTTGCCATGTCTCGTGCACTCAAAATTAGCGCTTCTTTTGTTACCTTGTAAATAAAAAGTACCGTGATATATCTTCCCGATTCAATTTGTCCGAGAGCCAAATAGACATCTTCACCTTTGCGTTCGCCTTTCTCTACAAACCGGAACTTAGATTCTCCGAGGAGGACTTCTTCAACTTCATAAGTTTCGACCGAATGTTTTGATGCCAGTTTATCAACGATCTGATCGAGCCAAATGATGCCTTCAATCCTCATAAACGTCTCACGATCATCGTCTCGCCTTCAATCCCTTCTCGCGTTCGGTAAAACTCTCCTTGCACAACCGCACAAATTCCTTCCCGATCGGCGAAAAGTGTCCGCCGCGAAGCCTTGCCAAGCCGAGTTCCCATTTTATCTCGGCCCCTTCGATTAGCCACGAAGTGAGTTTCCCTTCGCGGATGTCGGGAGCAACCGATTTCGCTCCGGCCATCCCGACGCCAAGATTGTTCTCGACCATTTTATTGATCGCTTCCTGCCGCGAAAGCTCCATCGTGATATTTGGCCGGACGTTTGCCGCGTTAAAGAATTCGTCTATCATCCGCCGTGTGTTTCCGCCGCGTTCGCCGAGAATGAGCTTTTCGCCGGCAAGACTCGCGGCGCTGATGAATTTTTCTTTCGCCAGCGGATGTTTCGGGTGGGCTATTGCAACGATCTCGTCGCTAAATAGCGATTCGGTGGTCACGTTCAGGTTTTCGACCGGCAGTGATACGAACGCCGTATCGATCTCGCCGTGCATCATCTTATCGACCAGTTTCTCGCTCGTTCCAGCGGAAACCGTCAGCTCTGCGTGCGGAAATTTTTCACGCAGCCCGCTCATTATTCGCGGAAGCTGGTTCATCGCGAACGTGCCCGATGCCGACCCGATCCGAAGGCGCCCGTATTCGGCACCGGCTACCTCGGCAATCTCGGCAAGCGCCGAATCGTGTTCGCGGAGTATCTTTCGCGCCCGTTCCAGCAGATATTCGCCTGCCTCGGTCAGGATCACGCGGCGCGGCGTGCGTGTAAATATCGGAAGTCCGACTTCATCTTCAAGCTGTCGGATCTGCATCGAGATCGCTGCCTGCGTCACATTCACGCGCCGTGCCCCGGCCGTAAATGTCTTTGCTTCGGCAATCGCAAGAAAGGCTTTGAGCTGTCTGATTTCCATAAAACCTTGTTATAAACCCGGATTGATGTTCATTTGGCCGAACGGCCCGACACTGGCGTATCAAATAAACTTATTGAATACATAAAATCTGTTAAATTTGATTATATGTCAAGTTTAGCTTATGTATAGAAGAGCTTTTTCGACGAAAAATATTTTCGCATGGCAGACAAATCGGCAAAATCGACGCGCAACGGCAAATCGCACCAACTGTTCATGGGTGTCGATGGCGGCGGCACAAAAACGCATATTGCGTTGATGAATCATGCCGGCAAGGTCAAATGCGAAGGCTTTGCGGGCCCATCAAATCCGCTTCGTGTCGGCGTCGAAACTGCTGTCGATAATATACTTAAAGCCATCAACGAGGCTTGTGATCAAGGCGGAGCATCACGCGGCGACATCGTTGCGGCGACCTTGGGACTAGCCGGTGTACGGCGTTCCGATCTCCGCCAGCGTGTGCGTGAAAGTTTTGTAAAGCGTATCGGTGTAAAAAATGTATTGGTCGTTACGGACGCGGAGATCGCTCTTTATGCAACGACGCTCGGCAAGAGTGGGTTGGTTGTGATCGCCGGAACCGGTTCGGTCTGCCTTGGCAAGAATGACGACGGAAAAATCGCCATCTCGGGCGGCTGGGGGCCGCTTGCGGGTGACGAGGGTGGCGGTGTCGGCATCGCCCGCGAGGCCCTTCACGCCGTTGCAAAAGCCTCGGACGGCCGTGGCAAACCGACCGAGCTGAGCGAACGTGCATCCGAGTATTTCAGAGCATCCGGCCCCGAAAATCTCATCGTTGCGATATACTCTCCCCAAGTCGATAACACTCGCATCGCCGGTTTTGCTCGGCTCGTCGTCGAATCAGCTATCGATGGCGACAAAATCGCGGTCGAAATTTTGCGGGATGCCGGCCGCGAACTTGGAGTCGCGGCCTGTGCCGTAATTACAAAACTAAAATTGCAGGACGACAAAATTCCGATCGGCTGCGTCGGCAGCATCTTTAAGGCCGGGGAGATTTTAACCACGCCGATGCTCGAAATTATACGAAAAGTAGCCCGGAAGGCATTCCTTACGGAGCCGCTTATGCCCCCAGCCCATGCCGCGGCGTTGATGGCGATGCGAAACGCCCAGACCGGAAAGAACGGCACCGGAAAATAGAAAGATTTGATGCTCCCGATAACCGAACAGGAAAATCCCAACACCGCCGCGATCGACAAAGTCTCGACGCCGAATGCCCTGCGCCTTATCAACAATGAAGATAAGCTGGTCGCATTGGCGATCGAAAAAGTGCTGCCTGAGATCGCTGAAGCGACTGACAAAATAGTCGAGCGTTTGCAGAAAGGCGGGCGGCTTTTCTATATTGGCACTGGTACCAGCGGGCGGCTCGGCGTTCTCGATGCATCGGAGATCCCGCCGACCTACGGTGTTTCGTATGATCTCGTCCAGGGCATAATCGCCGGAGGATACGACGCTCTTCACAAGTCGACCGAGGCCAGCGAGGACAATGCCGAAGCCGGAATCGAAGATCTAAAAGGTCGTGGATTGACAGCAGACGACGCCGTTATCGGCATCGCCGCATCAGGCCGCACGCCGTATACGATAGGGGCGGTCGAATATGCAAAAACCCTGGGCTGTTTTACGGCCGCAATAGTATGCAATCCCGAATCGGCGATCACACGG
>JANNGV010000466.1:0-7706 GCA_031404055.1 Chloracidobacterium sp. | reverse complement strand
GCCAGCTTTCTCCGGGAGTAAATGCGAATGCTGGCACGTTTATCCCATTTTTGGAACAGGGCCGCGTTGCATCGTTTGCCCAGACCGTTATCACAAACGGTTTTCGGAACAATGTGGTATTTCAGCCGAATCCCAACATCTTTTTCACCGAGATCTTGACAAATTCCAGCAGAAATCAGTACAACGCGCTGCAAATAGAACTGCGTCGCAGATTTAGTGACGGGTTGTCGTATCAGGTCAATTACACGTTTGCGAAAACCCTGACCGATACTCCCGACGACGGACAGAATCGGGAAAGCTCGGTACAGGATCAAAACAATCCGAACTTGAACTTCTCGCGTCCGGACTTTGATAGAACACACGTTCTGAATGCCAATTTTATTTACGAACTGCCTTTCGGAAAAGGAAAACCATTCCTCGATCAAGGCGGTTGGGTAGACAAGGTTTTCGGCGGCTTTCAGTTCGGTTCGATTATAACTCTGAGTTCGGGTCCGCCAATCGGAATAATAGATCCGCGCGGAACGGCAAACCTCGCCTTTTTCTCGGGAAGGCAGTCGGCAACTTCAACCTTGACCGGCAGTCAGATCAAAGCACTGACGGGCACATTCAATACGCCCAATGGAATTTATTTCATTGATCCAAGTGTTTTGTTCGCGACGGCGCAACAGTTTGTAAATAACAATCCGGTACCGGGAACGTCCGTCCGGGTTGACTTGAACCAACCACTGCAAGCGGGCTATCGAATAACCAGTGTTCGAGCGACGAGTCCGATTGGAACGACTCCGTTTGCGGAACAGGTCTTCTTCTTTAATGGAGCCGGACAGGTTGGAAATCTGCCCCGAAACTTTCTGAACGGATTACCTTATGCCAACTGGGATGCCAGTTTGATCAAGAATATCCGTTTTGGTGAAACGACAAGACTTCAGCTCAGAATGGAGGCCTTTAATGTGTTGAATAATCAGGTTCCGCAATTCAGCATCGATCTTAATGTCGATAGCAACAATTTCGGAGCTGTCACACAAACCTTCAATGGTCAACGAATTGTACAATTCGGTGCTCGTTTTGATTTTTAAGGTGGGTGTTTAGCGGAGAAAGCTCAATGGAGAAATCCAAAGAGTTTTCCTTCTGCGGAATTTGCCATAGTTTGTGGTGGATCGGGCTGCGTTACCTGGTCACCCAAACTATGGCTTTTTTGCTCTTACGTATGAACAGGTGTGTATTCAATCTTCATGTCTAAAAGGGTGCTCTCACGGCATGATCATAATTACGGCCTCGCCTTCGACCAGTGTTTCGCCTTTTTGGTTTGTGCACATTGTATCGAGCCTGACAATGCCCTTGTCCTCGCGAATATTTGTCACGGTCGAGGCGGCGGTTACGGTGTCGCCGATGTAGACGGGAGCCGTGAACCTAAGCGTTTGTGAAAGATATACGATCTTCATCCCCTTGAATTCGTTACCTAGCGCGGCCGAAATATACGCGGCACTCAGCATTCCGTGAGCAATTCGTTTACCAAATCGAGTCGTTTTCGCGAATTCCTCGTCGAGATGAATAGGATTGTAGTCGCCGGACACCTCGGCGAATTTGCGTATGACCTCGTCCGTAACTTCACGCGTCGTCGAAAACTTATCGCCTATTTTGAGGTTCATATTTCTAATTTAACGGCGGTCTGCTGCCGCTTTTCGCCGCCCCGTCCGAGGAACAGTATACGCCGGCTTTGCAGACACGATTTTGCTTACCGACTTGATCACATTCCAGGTAGTCTTATCCTCGTCAAAAACGGAATTTAGTCCCTGCTCTTCCATTGGCGGGTCGCCCATATATTCATCGCCTTTCTTCCAAAAAATCTGGCCTTTGTTTGGCCTGGCCGTCCCGCCGAATGCCCAGAAGTTTGCTCCGGCAATATGGGCGTTGCCGCCAGGCTGATTACCGATGAAGGCAAGCACTTTTTTATAGTAAGAGTCGCGGAGCGTTGTCGGCGAATTCGCTACAAATGACTGCCCGTCCCTCGGCAGCCCAAATTCTTCGATGACGAGCGGCTTATTCAGTTTGACGGCAATTGCTGCATTTTCGGCAATATACTTTTCGGTCTGAGCGACAACATTCGCGAATCCCTCGGCCATCTTTGTGTCGGCAAACCAGCCCCAGTTCTTCGGCCATATGTGGATTGTGAGATAGTCGATGTTCTTGTCCGCGTGTATCTCCTCGAAAAGTTTAATATCCTCTGTGCCGATCCGGCCTTCGTGCCCGATCGTGACCAGATGATTCGGATCCGCGGCCTTGATCATAGCCGCCGTTTCGTTTATCCATCGCCGGTAATCGTTGTTTGCCGATGGTCTCATCGGCCTCGGTTCGTTCGCCAGTTCCCACGCCATGATCGCCGGATCGTCGGTGTATTTCCTTCCGCTGAATTTGTTTGTTCGGCCCAGTATCAATCCGGCCTGGAGCTTGTAGCCGCCTGTGCATGCTTTACAGGAATAAAATTTGGCTATGATGTCCCTTAGCTCGTCCCACGTCAGTTTTTCGGTTTTGAATCTATCGGTAACGAGGCCGTTCCAAATCAAGTATTGCTGAAAACCACCGCTCCATTCCCAGTTGTTGCTCAAAAATACGATGGCCTTCATGTTGCGTTTGCCCATCTCAAAGAGAACGAGATCAAGGCCGTCCAGTACGCTTTCGTCAAACTTTCCCTGCTCCGGCTGCAATGGCGGGCCGACCCGCATCACGCCATTTATCATCCCCGCACCTTCCGCTCCGGCCATCAGTCTCAGATTTGTAACGCCCTGCGACCGCAAAAAATCCAACTCGCGCCGCAGGCGATCGGCACCCCGCTTTCTGTCTTTTTCAAGTCCAAGCAGGCTTCCATACCAATAATTGGCACCGACGAAATAATATGCCTTGCCATCCATCCGAAATGTGTTGCCCGTTACGGAAACAAACCGCTGGCCCATAAGATTCGAGCTTAAGATGCCAGCCAAAAGAACAACTATTATGGAAAGACGTTTAGTCATAAGATCAGGCTCGTAAAGTAGGCGAAAGGTTCGGGTCGGAACCGATATCTGAAACGCGTATTTGAAAAGCTGTCTACTTTTCCTCAATCGAAAAATCGTCAAGCGACAACTCGCCGAATATCGGACAGGGATTTGTTTACACTCCTGTCTTTGAAGACTGACGAGGGCAACCGGAGAGTCGCCCGCGGCAAAGTCTATCGTAAATTCCATCCAAGCGCCATTCGTGGCCCGGACGTCTTCCGGCCTTTTGTCTTGACTTATAGACTCGTTTTAGGTCTAATTAGATTGACCTAGTTTATTCCCACCAAATCCCCTTAGTTAGGAACGTCCACTTTTAACAGCTAACTTCTTGTTCGGGAGATTCATAATTGAGAAGATTCATTGACCGCAGGACAGGGTCTGTCCGTCGCCTTACATTTTCGCGTAAACAATTTTTCGATTGCTTGTTAAGCATTATTTTTGTGTTGGTTCCGGTTGCCCAAATGTGGGGTTTGGCTGAGGAAACGACGCTGGAAATGGACTCAAAGCCCGGTGTTCTTTTGCAGACGATATCGGCCGCTGGAAGCACAACCCTGGCTCAGCGAAGACATTCCAGAACATTTGCTCCGCCACAATTGCGTGGCGACGGTCAAATCTTTTCTATAAACTTAAACTCGGGAACATCTTCGCCGGCTTTTAACGAAAACCTTTTCTTTCCATTCGAATATTCAGGCATAAACTCTATTCTTTCTGTACCGTCCGTCAGATTTGTCGGTGTCAGACATTATTCACGGGTTTCGGACCTGATATCCGTCGGTGTAGAGGCGAGTGATACAGATCCAATTAACCGTGTAGAACTCTATTTGGATGGAGCACTGATCAGCACGAATAACGTCGCTCCCAGCAATCCAAATGTTTTTGTTAATTTTAGTTGGAATACAGCGGTTTTTCCGAACGGAAAGCACATGCTTGAGGCTAAGGTTTATAGCGTTGAGGGCAACGTGCAGTCTGTATTCGCGGTGGTGTTAGTTCACAATATAACGCCTACCTTACCCTTGCCCACCGCCACATTCACTGCTTTGCCGCCAACGATCTTGAGCGGTCAATCGTCAACTTTGTCCTGGACCACGACTAATGCTTCGACGGTGAGTATCAACCAGGGTGTCGGTGCGGTCGCGTTAAATGGATCAACGGTCGTTTCGCCATTCGTCACTATGACTTATACGTTGACAGCGTCCAACGCGACTGGCACGATTACGCGTACCGCAACAATTACAGTCAACACTGCTCAGCTACCGACCGCCACTTTCACAGCTTTGCCAACGTCAATTTCCGCCGGGCAATCCGCAACTTTATCCTGGGCCACCACTAATGCCGAAACGGTAACGATAAATCAGGGGATAGGTAGTGTTGCTCTAAACGGCTCGACGACCGTTTCACCTTCGGTTACCACGACTTATACTCTGACAGCGTCCAACGCTGCCGGTTCGTTTACCAAAACGGCCACAATTACCGTCACCCCTCTGCAACTACCAACCGCCACGTTCACGGCTTTGCCAACTTCGATTTCGGCCGGTCAATCCTCCACATTATCCTGGACGACCACCAACGCCGCATCGGTAACGATAAACCAGGGTGTGGGTGGAGTTGCTTTGAACGGCTCGACGACCGTTTCACCCTCAGTTACCACGACTTACACCCTGACGGCCTCCAACGCTGCCGGGCCATTCACCACAACGGCCACGGTTACCGTCACCGGTCCGCCGACGGGCAACAACATAACATTAAATTCTGCTGTCAGGTATCAGACGATGGGTGGGTGGGAAGCAGCCTCCGAGGCGGGGCAGCTATATTCTCCGGCCTGGAACAACTACAAGAACTCGCTGCTCGATCAGGCTGTAAACGATCTTGGGATCAACCGTATTAGGCTGGAGATCAAGAGCGGCGTCGAAAACCCGGTGGATTATTTTGCTCAGTGGCGGGCCGGACAAATTACGGAGGCTGTTTTTAACACCAGGCGTTACGAGATAGTAAATGACAATACGAACGCGAATGTCATAAACCCGAGCGGCTTCAAATGGTCATCGCTTGACCACACGATCAATGAACTTGTTTTACCTATGCGGCAGCGTTTGGCGGCTCGCGGAGAGTCATTGTGGATCAATGTCAACTATGTAGATTTTGGGTCGTCACCGTTTGAGCATAAAAGCACTCCGGCGGAATACGCCGAGTTTGTCCTGGCGACCTATCAACACATGCAAAGCGTGTATGGCTTTGTTCCGAATAGCTGGGAAGTGATTCTCGAGCCCGATACGGGATCTGCGGCCTGGTCGGCTGCTCAAATAGCACAGGCGATCAAAGCGGCTGGAGATTTACTGGCAGCTAATGGATTTACGCCTAATTTTGTAGCCCCTTCAGTAACAAATATAGCTAATGCATCAAGCTACATCGGTCAGATTGCAAGCACGAGCGGGGCCATGGCTTATGTAAGTGAGTTTGCATACCACAGATACGTAGGCGGCACGGATACGCAACTACAGACCCTTGCTAATCTTGCTACTCAATACAATAAGCAGACCGCCATGCTTGAATGGATAGGAGCAAGCTACCTCACACTGCATCAAGATCTGAAAGTCGGGCAAAATTCTTCGTGGCAGCAATTTACGCTCGCGTTTCCGAATGCACCGGATGACGGATCACAGTACTATCTTGTCAATGACGCGAACCCGGGAAATCCAGTTGTAACGATCGGCTCGCGAACAAAATACTTTCGTCAATATTTCCGCTACATTCGAGCGGGAGCCAGGCGTATCGAAGCGCAAAGCGGGAGTAGCAATTTGGACCCGGTAGCGTTTATCAATACAAATGGCAAATATGTGGCTGTGGTGAAGACAGAGACCGGCATTTCATTCACGATTCAAGGCCTGTCTGCCGGAAACTACGGCATAAAATACACCACCGCAAGCCAGTACGATATAAATCTGGCTGATGTCTCAATAGCGACTGGACAATCTCTCTCTACCAGCATCCCCGCTCTCGGCGTTATCACGGTCTATGCAAAGTGAACTTCCCGGACGGGTTCACTTTGCTAGTCCCAATTTGATCTGTCATTTTATTAACTATGCTCGAAACGGAATGGAGGATTCAGCATTCTGTTTCAAAGCAAAATGCGGGATGTTGGGAATGATCCGGCAGAAAATATTCAAAATCAAATCCGCCGCCTAGTGGGAGTCTTTTATTTCTTCTCGTCTTCGCGGGCCAAAGTTATGCAGTAAATTGTGCCAGAACCAATAACCGGCAAAGGTCGCACCGCTGTAGAAAAAATATAAAAGCTGCCATGGGAACGTGAGGGCAGCAAACAGAACGCCTCTTTTTCTCACGAAAAATAGCAGAATATTTCGGTTAAGAAAAACGATTGCGGCGAGGCAGCCAATTATCCCTAACACAAATACTGGTCTCCAGATTACAAACGGCAGCAGAACCAGTGAACATCCGACCATGATCGCACTCAGACGATCAGCCGTTTTCAGATTCATGTCGTTTATCATGCCCTGATTCTCAAGGATCAGCCGCGACCATGGCAGCGCACGGCAAAAAATCTCGGTTCGCAAATGCGATACGATCTGCCATTTTTTCAAATGTTTGGCTTGTATATCGCGGTCCAAAAGTATCTGATGGCCCGCTCGGCTCAGCCGAAAGCCGAGATCAATGTCTTCGATCGAAGGAACGGCAAATTTCTTGCAGTCGAACCCGCCGTGCTCGAGAAAGACATCCCGCCGCATTGCACCAAGTCCTGACCAAAACGTCGATGCCTTGCTGCTCGAATTCTGATGGACAAAATGGTGTTGGAGATTTTTGTATTGAGACAGGAAATTCTTCTCATCCGGCTCATCGTCGTACGAACCGAAGAGAGCTGAAATCTCCGGCCGCCGTTCGAAACGGTCGGCCACCTTGCCCAGCGTGTCGGGTTTGACGACTACATCTGCGTCGACAAACATCAGAATTGCGCCCCGAGCTGTTTCGGCCGCAAGATTACGGGCAGCGGCCGGCCCTGATTGCCTGGCGGTCGAAAGAACTCTCGCGCCCTTGCCGAGGCTGATCTCCGCACTGTCATCGGTTGAGCAATCGTCGACAACGATTACCTCGAACGATCGGTAGCTGGATGTGAAAATCGCATCGAGGCACTGACCTAAAAATTTGCTGCCGTTGTATACGGGAATGACAACAGTTATGAAAGGAGCGCTGTTCGACATTTGGTCTGCTATAAATGCGGGGGAATTCTCAAGACTGTAATTGGTCAAACCCGTGCGGCGGCAGGAGATTTTTGTGCTAATTTTTCCTTTTTAGCGCCAAGAATAGCTCTGGTCAGTTGAACAGGCTGAAATACGATGCTGGACCAAAGGAAAACCTCGTTTGTGCAGTAGCATTTTTTTGCACGGATCTGTTCGCGAAGTTTCTGAGCCTCCTCCGAATCCCAAATCTCGAAGAAAGTGTTATTTCTCAGATTTCCGAGCGGAAAATGTTGTTCGCATACGCTGACATCGCCGTTCGCATACACGACACCGGTGAGAACGCCGGCTTTACATGGGATATATTGCGAGTCGGACTCTATGGTTTTTACCTTTGCCCATTGAAGTGGGCGCTCCCGGCGTACGCCGCACCCGCGGCCAACTCCGAGAAGCTGGCGATCCCGGAGGGGTCTGCGGCCCCGACGGCGCT
>JANNGV010000465.1:0-2776 GCA_031404055.1 Chloracidobacterium sp. | reverse complement strand
TACTTGAACGTCGACACCCTGATCTACCCGACATTATGACACACAATCTTTTCAATTCTCGCCAGCAATTCAAAACCGGCAGCCGAGAGATCTTTCCCATTCCTTCGTTTTCCAATTGAGGAAGCGAATAAAAAACTCCGTCCTGACCACTGCCGGTTTTGAATTGCTGGCGAGAATTGAAAAGATTGTGTGTCATAATGTCGGGTAGATCAGGGTGTCGACGTTCAAGTAAAAATGCCGCTATGGCCTTGTTAATCGAAACAGTTATATTACCACATTAGGGTATCTATCTCATTTAAGGAGGAGCTTTATGGACGAGAAAGAGCGTTGTCAAAGTTGCGGGATGCCTATATCGGCCGACTTCGGAAACTATGGAACGAAAGCTGATTGTTCGACCGCAAACGACTACTGCCAATTTTGCTTTCAGAACGGCAGTTTTACCAAACCGGATCAGACCGTAAACGAAATGGTTCAAAGCTCAGTCGATTTCATGACTGCAAACCTCGGGTTCACCGCTGATAAGGCGTCGGAAATGTCGAATGATACGATTCCGCGGCTCAAGCGATGGCAGTGAGCCCTAGATGAGCGGGCCTTTTCCGTTTCGTCCGGTCCGGAGGTCGCTTAGGCGGTTGAGCCAGCGGTGTTTTAGGGCTTTGGGTGCAATGACTTCGGTAATGCCAGTTGTGTGATGCTGCTTGCCGTCCGCTAACGTAAGTGTGATTGAACTCAAGAAACGCAAATAATAAAAGCTGGAATCGATCACCTTTAACGGTTTCGATTCCAATTGAATGCCGCCTTCGGAAACCAGGCGAAGTTTGGTTGGATATCGAATTCCAAACTTGTCACGAACATAGTTTTGCTCTTCATACCGAACATCTTCGGTTTGAAGCTGGCCATCGCGTATTATGAACAGTTTTGTGGTCGGATTACTGTCAGCTACCTCGCAATATCGATAAAAGATAGCCGTGCAATCGGCAAAATGAGCACGCCCCCAATGCCAATCGCGGACGGTTTTTGCAAGCCATCGATTGTCCAGATTATGATCGTGATAGCCCGTGCCTCGAAAAGTTTTGACGTCTAATTTCCGGCCGCGCGAATCGAAAACAGTAATCTTGCCCGATACATCCGAACGCGGTGCGACCATGTTCCAGCAATGCGATGCGTCGCTGTAACAAAACGGAGCCGATTCAAAGTCCGATTCGATCGACAGCCATTCGAAAGCCGCCTCCAACCGTCGATTCCTTGAAAGCGGCACATCGACCGAAACCACATAACCCGAGCCATAAGAAGCCGATTCATAGCGAAACGAGCTGCTGCCTATCCTGCATTCGGGCGAGTTTTCGCTCGCGGCAAATTCCCGTTCCGGATATTCGTTTACGGCCCGATAAACAGGTTTGCCGTCCCGGTAGTAGGTTATCGAAACCGCCGGAAATCGTTTTTGTTCTGAAGCGTCCGGTTGTCCGTTCGGACCGGGTTTTGCGATTGCGTTGTAACGTGGCGAATAAATGAAATTGTCGAGAAAAACTATTACAACCGCCTCATTCCCATCGTCCGAAAGCGCGTCAAAATACCACCAATCGTATGATTTTGGATCCTTTTGCGGATGCCAAACATCAGCGACTATGCTGGACGAAAACACAAACCTTTCCGCCGAGACATTTTGCAGCACCAAAGTTGTTTCCTGTTTCTACGGGGATTTTCTTAAAGCTATGCATAAAGAATCGCAAAAAGATAAAAATATGGCAAACTTTGCGGTCGAAAATGAATCTCTTGTGACTGCACGCCTCTTCCCTTAAACTTTCGCATCAGAGGAGCTCAATGAATAAAATAACCACCATCGCTTTGTCGATTGCTGTCGTCTTCACTACCTTTTTCACCGCTGCTTGTCCGGAACGTGTTTCGATTGCGGATATCGAGGCAAATCCGTCAAAGTATCAGAATAAGGAGATAGTCATCGCCGGTACGGTAAAGGACAGTTACGGAATTTCGATCCCCGGCACGCCCGTGCAGGGTGGCGCATATAAGATCGATGATGGAACCGGTTCGATTTGGGTCATCAGCGAGACGACCGTACCGACCAAAGGATCGCAGCTGGGTGTAAAAGGGTTAGTCGGAAACGGCGTCAGCTGGAAGGGACGAAATTACGGTCTGGGCATGTATGAAAAGGACCGCAAGTTTAAAAAGCGGTAGAAATATTCGCGGATCGTCCAGTGACAAGCGGTGCCGGGCAGGCTAGAATCCTGACGGTCCGCTTATCCATGAAGACATTCATCGACATATTCGACGCACAATTTCGCGGAATTCACGAGCGTTCCCGCGAATTCATCGCCGTCATACCGAGCGAGCGTCTTTTTTGGAAGCAGGAGTCGATAGAATCGTACTCCTGCGGTGAATATATCTTACGCTCGGCGGCCGCGGTCGAGCAGACTTTTGGCGGAATTACGACAAGGCTTTGGGACGATCCGTTTGAATGGACGCTCCCGGAAGAATTATCAACGAGCGGTAAAATCATCGCATATCTGGATGAAGTTGAGACAACACGCAATAAGGGCTTTGCGTATTTTACCTCGGATGCAGATCTAGCCAAACAAATCCCGGCACCGGAACGGCTAACGCCAATTTTAGAGCTATTGATTGACACCATTTCACGCTCGGCTCATTTTCAAGGCCGGGCGTTCGCCGTATTTCAATTATTTTCATCAAAAAAGCTCCCTCGTATTTAATTCCGGGTCTCCGGGCACTGTTGCCTCTCAGCTTTCTCCGCGTCTTTCTCAGC
>JANNGV010000464.1:0-2573 GCA_031404055.1 Chloracidobacterium sp. | reverse complement strand
GTGACGGTAATCGTTTTTGCATCCTTTCGCCGGGTCGAAGCGGTTGCATTGGCAAATTCATTCAAGTCGCGTTTCGTTCCTTCATCAAGAAGTTTTACGCTTCGAACCTCGGAAAGATCAAAGCTTGAAATCTCTCCCGTTTCGGACGCGATCACGAGAAAATGAGCGGTCGAACCAAGTTTATCTTTTTCGGCAGGCATGGCCCGCTTTTCAACCGTGAGGATCGAGCCAGTGGCTGTTCCATTGGCGGCGGCGACCAGAACCTTTGCTCCCTGCATCTGCGAGAGCACTTCGGAAATACCGCCGCTTCCTTCGTCGCCGGATTCGGCATCTACGGAAAAGGGAATTTCAGCAGTCCGGGCCGAAGCGGGCATCGACGAATTATAGCTGACGGCGCCGATCTTGCCCTTTCCGAGATCAAGGACGAGCATAGACTTAAGCACATCATCAACCTGCGACTGTTTGAACGAAAGATTGACTTCGGCATTGCCGGAGATGATGCCGCGACGTTCGATGTAGGCGACGCCGTTGGAATAGAGGATGACGCGGCGGATCGGCAGCGTGCTGGAGGAGGCTGCCGCTGTGGAAGCCTTAATACTTGTGATCGCGTTAAGTCGCGTTTTTCCACCCGTTTGCGCAAACCCCGAAATCGCGCACACCAATACCGTCAGGAGAGTTAATATTTGGTTCATTTTTCTTATTTTCTCAGGATCGAGATGTTGACTGTGATAATGGATGAGGCGAGTTGTCGGATTGGTTGCTTTTGCGACACACGGTTCGTGGTAAGCGTTTTGAGATCCGAACCACGGAGGAAGACGAACAAGAATGAACCAGAAGGAAAAAAGAGATCTTCAAAATGCGCGGTTACTGCTTGAATCTGAGCCGTTCGATGTCTTATTCATAAAACGATTGACAATACACGCAACAAAACGGATAATGTCAAAGCCGCCAACGCGGGAGGGAAGTTCTTTGACAATATACAATCGAAAGCCCGTATCTGATGTCCCGTGCGGTTCGCGTTTGATGTTATGACGCGAGAAGCCTTGTTCCGAAACACTCATATCGACGTTCGTTGAAAACAAAGGAGTTAGCGGATTCTGAAAAGTTTTTTAATTTTTGGCTGAATTTGGCCGTGCTGACGGCGTAATTACAATGTTTTCAACGGGTTCCACGTTCCGCTATTGGGCGGAACGTGCCCGGAACAAGGTGGAACGGTGGAAACAAAAACGGCGGCATCGCAGCCGCCGATGAAGTGAATGATCTTTTAGTCTAGAATTCAGCGTTGGCGGCGGAGACTACTTTTTCGGCGGCGTCGGCCATGCCTTCGGCGGTTAGGATGTTTATGCCGGAGTCGCGGAGGACGCGGCGGCCTTCTTCGACGTTTGTGCCTTCGAGGCGGGCGACGATCGGGATCGACACGCCGAGGTTTTTGGCCGCGGCAACGACGCCGTTGGCAACCATATCGCAGCGGACGATGCCGCCGAAGATGTTGATCAGCACGGCCCTGACGTTGTCGTCGGCGAGCAGGATCTTGAATGCCTGTTCGACGCGTTCCTGCGAGGCACCTCCGCCGACATCGAGGAAGTTGGCCGGTTCGCCGCCCGCAAGCTTGATGATGTCCATCGTCGCCATCGCGAGACCGGCACCGTTGACCATGCAACCGATGTTGCCGTCCAGCTTAATGTAGCTGAGGTCGTGTTTCGAGGCCTCGATCTCAAGCGGTTCTTCCTCATCGAAGTCGCGAAGATCGGCGTAATCCTTGTGGCGGAACATCGCATTGTCGTCAAAAGTGACCTTGGCGTCGAGAGCGATCAGGCGATTGTCCTTAGTCAGCAGGAAAGGGTTGATCTCGACCAACGAAGCATCCATTTTCTCGTAGGCGTCGTAAAGCGAGAGCATGAACTTCGCCGCCTGGTTGATCAATTCGTTAGGAATACCGAGGCCGAATGCCAGCTTGCGGGCTTGGAATCCGCGAAGGCCAACAGACGGGTCGATGGTTTCCTTCAGGATAAGTTCGGGCGTTTCTTCGGCAACTTTTTCGATGTCCATTCCGCCCTCGGACGACGCCATGAAGACGTTGCGGCCGGTAACGCGGTCGAGCGTGATGCCGAGATAGAATTCGCGGTCGATGGGCAAGCCTTCTTCGATCAGCAGCGTTTTTACCTCGCGGCCTTCCGGGCCGGTTTGGTGCGTGATCAACTGCATGCCGAGGATCTGACTGGCGATCTCTTTTGCTTCTGCGGGCGATTTGGCAAGCTTCACACCGCCGCCCTTGCCGCGTCCGCCCGCGTGAATTTGGGCCTTGACAACGACAACGTCGGTGCCGAGTTCGCGTGCGGCCGCTTCGGCTTCTTCTGGCGTTCGGGCGACGATGCCGCGCGGAACCGGAACGCCGTATTCCTTTAACAGAGCTTTGCCTTGAAATTCGTGAATTTTCATAAGAAGTTGGCGATACACTAAGAATACGCCTGCTGAAGCAGGAACTCCAGTAGAGATCGATCACCTTTTTGACCGGACAACCACAGCCGATAAGACGACTGTGGCTACTGATCTTTCGTATTTATTTCAATATA
>JANNGV010000463.1:0-2232 GCA_031404055.1 Chloracidobacterium sp. | reverse complement strand
GCGCAGACCTGGCGCCATCCCGTGAGCGGAGCGCCTGTGCGCTTCGGCGCTTCGACGATCGAGCGGTGGTACTATGCCGCCCGCAACGCGCCCGACCCGGTCCACGTCCTGCGGCGCAAACTCCGCTCCGATCTGGGTGTGCACCTTTGTCCTTGGCGATGCTCGCTTTTATGTGGATTCCAAAACGCCCAAATTCCGAATGCGGATTGCCCGCGTCGGGTGTACTGTCGAAAATCAGCACGATTTTGTCTTTTACATCGAGGCGGGCATAGTCGTCATATTTCAGTTCGGTTGATGAGATGCCGTATCCGGCAAAAACGACGGACGACGGAGGAATGTCGGCGCTAGGCGAAAACCCGAGCGGCATCCAGTTGACGCCAGTCTCCATTTTATTCTCGCTTGTCGCGTCGGTGGGAATTATCCTCAGAAAATTATCTTTTCCGAGTTCAACCCCGGCGACATACGGGAACGGCTGGAGAAAATTCGACTTGCCCTTCGATGTCTTTGATCCCGGCTTGAGCCTGTACTGCGCGAAGGCATTTGCCACATAACCGGCCGCAAACGTCGCTCCCTGCTCGCCCGTCCGACGGCCTTCCAATTTATCCGAAGCCAGATATTCGACGTGTTTGCGTAGATTTTGTTCGGTAACATCGGCAACCTGCGGTTTCTGCGCGAAAACCGAAGAGACAATCAGAAAAGAAAGTAACAGGCCCGAAATTTGTCGTTTCATATACGTTGTTTAAACAGGATGTACAGAATGAACAGGATTAAAATCAGAAATCCTGATTATCGTGTTCATCCTGTCAAAAACTTTTAATTCACCCAATCGGCAATAAAAACATTGGTATCGCCGACTTTTGCCGAATTACGATTCGATGCAAAAACCAGCTTTTTGCCGTCGGGCGAAAACATCGGGAAGCCGTCAAATGTTTCGTTAAACGTAACGCGTTCGAGGCCTGTGCCGTCGACATTGATCAACGCCAAATCGAAATTCGGCTGTCTGCGACGGTTGCCCTTTTCCGGATCAAAATAATTTGTGCAAAAGATAATTCGTTTGCCGTCCGGCGTGAAAAATGGTGCAAACGAACCGGAAGCTATGTTCGTGATCTGGCGTTTGTTGGAGCCATCGACATTCATTACCCAAATTTCCAACACCGTAGGAACGACGAGATGCTGCGACAACAAGTCTTTGTAACGGCTGATTTCTTCGGATGTTTGCGGATTCGAGCGGCGATAAACGATCTGCTTCGAATCCGGCGAGAAAAATGCCCCGCCGTCATAGCCGAGCTCGCTGGTCAAACGCTTAACGTTCTTGCCGTTTACATCCATCAGGTAAAGTTCAAGATCACCGTCACGCTCGGACGTAAAAATTATTTTCTTACCATCGGGCGAAACCGTCGCCTCGGCATCATAGCCCGGCGTGTCGGTCAAATTTTTAATCTTTTTGCCGTCGGGCGTGGAGGTGTAAATTTCGTATTCGGCATACACCGGCCAGACGTAGCCTTTCGAACGGTCAGGCTCAATGGGACATTCCTTTTTATTCGCAAAGGTTGAGGCATAAAGCACTTTTTTTCCGCCTTTGAAAAAGTACGAGCAGGTTGTGCGGCCCTCGGCGTTTGAAACCATTTTCAGGTTTGAGCCATCCGCATTCATTGCGTAGATCTGGTCGCATCCGCGTCCGTCTCTCTTAGATTGAAAAACAAGCCGTTTGCCGTCCGACGAAAAATACGCTTCCGCATTTTCGCCGCCAAAGGTTAGCTGTCTGATGTTCTTGAGGCGTTTTTCGCCGGCAACCGAAACAGAATTATCCTGTGCAAAAACACACAAAACCTGCGTTATAATAAAGATGAAGACAAGATACGATTTTGTCATAATATCGAGATTAACACTCCGTTTGACGTCACTATGCATCCAAAGGAATAAGTATAGCGAATTAAACTTTGAAGAGGAACTGATGTTCGGCACACATAAATATTGACTTTTATCTCTACTTTTTCTACAGTTCTCGCGAACTCCAATGAACTTTGAAACGAAACAGGAAATTCTCGATTGGTATGAGAATCAGCCCAGGGCGCTGACGGATGATTTTATCAGCGGCATACCGTGGGATGAGGTGAAACGTCACCCGTTTGATAATAAGTTCATCCCGGTTTTGCTCTACATGCGTGATGTCGAAACACTGACGGACATGTATTACCGCGAGATGATGCGTACGCCGACGGGCCGCGACCC
>JANNGV010000462.1:0-4517 GCA_031404055.1 Chloracidobacterium sp. | reverse complement strand
TACGGCAACGTCTGCAAGACCCTCGACGAGAACTTCAAACGTGTAGACTGCACGCTCTGGCCGAAGAAGCGGATGGTGGGGCGCAATCGCTCTCGCCGTCCACGCGGTTCGGCGCCGCCCGGGGTTCGCACTCGACGTGCTCGTGCCGATCGCGCTCGTGTTCGCCCTCCAGCCGTACCGGTGGTGGTCGCGGTTCACGATCCAGCTCGTTGAAATGGCTGATTCCGCCCTTTATAGGGCAAAGCGTGAGGGGCGAAACATGGTATGTTCCTATCGCGACCTGAGCCGCGAAGAGCTCGATACGCATCTGCGTTCACGCGACGAGTAAGTTTTGCAACTTTTGGCGCAAAGGGCGCGTGAAAGACATTGAAATTTATTTCTGCTAAAATTTAGGTTTTGTTGGCGAACCCGCGGAAATACATATAGCTTGCATTAATAAATCGTGATAACAAAACTAAATCTTTCCAGCAGGCCATTTCGCAACCGGACAACGCCATATTTGTTGTCCCTTTTGCTGTTGGCGCTGGCCGTTTCGGGAGGCGTACTGTGCTTTGCGCGGCTTCGCTCGAATGCCAGAGTGGCCGAGATCACCGCCGGCCAGATCAAGGACATGGACGCCGAGGTCAAACGGCTTAAGGGCGAAGGTGAAAAGGTCCAGCAACAGTTGACGCCCGAACAGCGTGATCTGCTCGTAGCCTCGCACAAATTGGTCGCAAATAAATCCTTTGGCTGGTCAAGGCTGTTCGCTGATCTTGAATCGGTCTTGCCCGGGAGCGTCAGCGCTTCGCGGGTCGCGGTTGAAAATGTCTACAAGGACGGCGACCGCGTAAAGGCCGAGTTGGAGTTTGGCGTGCTGAGCCGCGATTACGCCGCCGTTATGTCGATGATCGACAGCATGAATAATTCCGGCCTGTTTCAAGCCGAGCTTCGTGGGCAAGACCTGCAGAAAAACGATCGCATGACTTATACCGAATACACGCTTCGGCTGATCTACACACCCGCTTACGGATATTCGACCGCCCCGGCCTCCGATGTTGCCCAAACCGGCAATGGAGGCACACAATAATGAGCGAAAACGATTTTGATAAAACCATCAGGCAGGATGGATCGGACGAAGTTCAGCCGACGATACTCGTCAATGAGATTGGCGAGGCGGTCGATCCGACCGTGGTTATCGACGAGGCCGACCGTACAGTGCTTCTGACGGAAAATGAAACGATCGTCATCGAAAAAGAGCACCTGATCGATATTGCGCCCAAGAACAGGCCGCGAAAGGTTTACGGCGGAATGTGGGGCCCGATCGAGATCGCGACGGCCGGAGCCGCAATGCTGGCGGTTTTAACCGCGGTTCTGCTTTATATTTTTGTTGTCGTTCCATCGAACAACGAGGTTGAGAATAACCGGGTGCGGCTGGCCGCTCTTGAAAACGAGATGGCCTCGGCGCGGGAAAAATACGGTGATATCTCGACCACTGAGACACAGGTCGCAAAACTTCTTTCCAGCGTCAGCGATTTTGAATCGCGTTATCTGCCATTAGCGACGAACGGGCGTACCGCACTTTATCAACGGATCAATGGGCTGATCGCGGGCTACGGACTTGTAAATACAACCGGGCCGGATTACTCGCCGCTTGAGATCGCCGACCAGAACGAGGGCAATCAAAGCGAAGAAGAACGCGGCAAGGCGAAATTTCGAAGCCTCTTTCCGGGCGTATATGTGACAACGACCGTTGAAGGGCCGTATGTGAATCTTAGACGCTTTATCCAGGACATTGAGACCGGCAACGAATTCGTTGTGATAAGCGCGGTCGAACTGGAACCATCGGATTCCGAGCAAAAAAGCGATCAGCGGACGAATACCACTCAGGCCGGCTTGCCCGGCGGCGCGAACCCGACATTAGGCGGCTTTCCGACTTCAAATACATCGATGCCTGTTCAACCGGCTGCACAGACCGCTTTGCCAAACAGCCAGCGCGGCAAAACGCACGGCACAACCGTTAGGCTGCGTCTGGAAATGGCCGCATATTTTCGGCGGCCGAATGCCGCACCCGCAATAGAGCCGGCGGCCGTTCCGCGATAATTTTTTAGAAATGAAACTTTTTGAAGGAAAATCCAAGACCGAACGAAATAAGATCATCGCCGCAATAGCGCTCGGCTTGATGTGTTTGATCGTTTTCTATTTCGCTTTTGGGCGCGGGATGTTCAGCGGCAGCAAGACGACCGTGACGGTAAAAACGTCGCCGACACCAAAAACAAGTTCGACGGCCAAAACGGATCCAAGTAAATTTGACCTTCCTTCAAAAGATGCTCAGTATTTAGACAGCACATCGACCCCGATCTCATATAATCAGTCCATATTCGGCGCACCTTATCCGGGCCGCAATATTTTTGCGTTCTACGAGCCTCCGGTGCCGACGCCCTTTGTGCCGACTCCTTATGTCGCGCCGCAAACACCGACACCCCCGCCTCCGCCTCTGCCGCCCGTTGTGATCACTGGTGTAAATCCGCAGAGTATCTACGCCGGATCGAAGGGATTTCGTCTTGAGATAGCAGGCGACCTCTTTACGCCAGATATGCGAATTTATTTCAGCCAACAGGAGATGCCGACCACTTTCGTGAGCGCGCAGCGGCTGACAGCGGACATTCCGGGCGTCCTGATAACAGGCGATGGGCAGAGGCAGATAATGGTGCAGACGTTGGACGGCAAGCTTTATTCGAATCAGGTAATGCTCGACGTTCAGGCGGCGCCGAAGCCGCAGTTTCAGTATATCGGCATGATCGCCCGCAAACGTGCGAATAACGACACGGCTTATTTTCAGGAATCAGGTAAGCCGACGCCGATGGGCTATAGGCTTAATGACGTCGTCGCCGGCCGCTTTCGGGTATTGAGTATCTCCGCCCAGGAAACGATTCTTGAAGACGTAAGCCTCGGCTTCCGTCATCGGCTGCCGCTCTTCACACCTCCGCCCGGAACGGCTACATCATCATCTCCCGGTACCGGCAGGCCCAGCGGTTTTCCGGGCGGCGGCGACAGTTATGTACCGTTTAATCCCGGTTCGCCGGCTGGCAGCACGAATTCGAGAATTCCCGGAATTCCAGACAATATTCCGCGTTACGTTCCGCCCTCGGCAAACGTAAACCGGATGCCGGCCAACACCAAGCGAGACGTTGACGATGACGAAGACACCGACAATCGATAAAATGCGGAGTACGGAATGCGGAATGCGGAGTTTTGGCGGCAAATCTACACGCGCTCTTCGCTTTCATAGTGTTTCGGCTGCCTTGGAGTTTCTAAGAAAAGACGCAGCCACGCATCAACACGAAGAAACCGCAAAGAAGAGAGATCCGGGTAATCCGCATTCCGCATTCCGCATTCCGCATTTTAAGAATCCCGAATCCGAAGCGGGCATGACCCTGCTCGCCGTAATGGCATTTATGGCGGTTTTTGCGATCGGCCTGCTGTCGGTGGCTCCTTCGGTGCAGATTGAAGTTCAGCGTGAAAAGGAATTGGAGTCGATCCGGCGGGGCGAAGAGATAGCCGATGCGATACGGCAATACATCATTCATTATCGGGGAGCAAAGCTGCCAGACTCGCTTGACGATCTGCTTGAGGGACTTCCGCAAGGCACAAAAAAACGCCAGATACTTCGCCCCTCGGCAACAACCGATCCGCTGAGCGCGGACGGCAAATGGCGGCTGATCGGTCCCGATCCGGACGTTATCGCCGCATTTGCCAAGAGAGTGCAGGTTTACAATAACGGCCTTTTGCCATCATCGCCGCAGCCGGTTGACTATTTTGACAAATATACAATGACCCTCGCCAACGTTCTGAATACCGAAAGCTCGAGCGAAACCGAGGAGGCGGACGACGATGCCGACACGGTCGTAACCGACAATATGCCGTTTGTCGGCGTCGCAAGCCAAAGCCGCAGCAAGTCCGTTCTGGCTTATTACGGCATCGAGAATCATTCGAAATGGATATTCACGCCGCTCTTTCGCGGCAATGGCGCAAGCAGTATAAGACCTGGCCGAAACACCGGTCGTGGATTTTGACGAGGATCGCGGAATTGATTCCAGTAACCCTCAGAAATCGGATTTTTTCTTCTCCTGAATGACCTCTTCCTCAAATTCTTCCTTCGGACGCTGAACGATCATCGATCCGGGTGGGAAGACCTCGATGCCTGCCTCGTCCAAAACCCGTACGATCGCGATTGCGGCCCGGTCAAATACCTCGAGCGGCTTGCTCTCATTCGTATTGATCCAGAAATTAACCGTTACATTAACCCCGTCAGCACTTAATTCGGAAACCAAAACTCTCGGTTTCGGGTCGCTTACCACACCGTCTGTTTCAACTAAGGCCTGATAGGTTATCTCTTTTGCCTGATCTATCTGCTCGTCATAGCCGATGGAATATTTCAGATTCATTCGGCGTTTCGCTCCCGCGCCGCGAATCGTCAGAGCGCTCGAATACATATCGCCGTTCGGGATCAGTATAAGCTCCCCGTCGTCTTTGCGAAG
>JANNGV010000461.1:0-1889 GCA_031404055.1 Chloracidobacterium sp. | reverse complement strand
CGAGCTCGCCCACGTTTGCCGGTTTACGTCCTGAACCGCGGCATTTGCAATTATGGAATACGGCCGCGGCGGGTTGACCGATTCGAAATCGATCTTCAGCAGATGCTTCCCGCTCGCGTCGGTGACGCCTTTGAAATTTTGCGTAATGCCGCCGCCGCCCGGCCTGCCATAGCTGTATTCGCCATAATCGTAAACTCTCCACCACGGCACCCACGTTCCGAACGTGAAATCGCCGCGATTCGGAGGCGGGTAGTTTGTCGGCGTGGCGGTAACAGTCCAGTTAGTTTCGGCATTGGCAAGTCCGCCGCCTGCGTAATATTTCGCTTCGACCGACAGATCAGCCTTGCCGCCAACAAAATGCGGAGCCTCGGATTCGACCTTTGTTGAAACCTCGAATTCGGGCCGGCGAAATTCCTGTATCTGGAATTGATGGCTGTACGATCCGCCCGGCAGTGACGTATTTGTCAAAATGTCGATTCGCGCATAGCCTAGATTAGTGTTATCCGGCAGAGTGAATTTGAAATCGAATGCACCGAATGCATTGAGATTTCCCGCGCCTTTCGCAATTTCGTTATCACGCGGGTCTTTAACCGAAAACGAAAACCCGTTAGCAGCATCGCCAAGCCCTTCGATGTCGCCAAGCTTCCCGGCGGTTAGCTTGCGGATGTAGCCTTTGACCGCAACCTCTTCTTTTGGCTTGTACATCTTGCGGTCGTCAAAAACGAACCACCGCAGTGAATTGGAATCGGCCTTTTTATACCAGTTACCGCTGTCGTTCCAGTAATATTCGGTGTTTTCAGGCAGGAACGCGATGTCCTTTCCGCGTTTGGCAATCAGCATGTTTTGGCCCTGGCCGGAGGGTGTGTCGGGAAGCTGAATACGAAGAATTCCGTTGTCGCCTGTGGTTAAGGTTTGTGCGGGCTCGATAGTTTCCGTTTCCAGAACTGAGCCGTCAGTATCTAGCGATTCAATCTCTCCCGCACTCGGACCGCCTGTACTAGTGACCCAATCCCAAACTTGAGACAAAAATCCTTTTTTCTCGGGGCTGACGGTTGATTGCTGACCACTGACTGCTTTTCCATTCGGAAAGATCGAAAGGCTCACTCCCGAAAGCGGTTTGCCCGTTTTTAGATCGGTCGCAAAACCGACAAGCTCCGTGTTATCGACAAATGCATCAAGTCCGATCTGCGTCGATTGAAGCCATGTGAAAATGCGTGTCCGGTCGTATTTGTCCTTCTTAACCGTCGGCTCGATATCGACGATAACGTTACCAAATCCGCCGTCCAACGCCGGTGCGATATCGATCCGCGTTTCGACCATCTCGTCGGGTTTATTTTCGATCGTTACGACCTTGTCAGAGATAAGCCTGCCCGGGATCGGCGGCCGTTTTCCGTCGTCGTAATTAATGCGCCGAACATAATCCTGAAACTGGCGCCAATCCTGCGGCTGCACGTCATACATCCGCACCTTCACATTGCCGTGATTGGTGGAGTAGATCGAGTAATAAGGCTTTGCGGTCGGGTCGAGCACGGCCATAATGCCGCCTTGTGCGTAAAGGCTTTGGGCCGCCGTCCCGACCCTTATTGTCGCCACGGCGCACAACGCATTGCCGATGTGCATGCATTCCCAGGGCATATCGCATGTGATGCCGCCTCGGCCTCGTGGTGCCTTGGCCTCCGGGCAGTTGCACGCTGTGTGTGGCGTCGAAGACGACCGGTGCGCCGGTCTCGCGCATGATCGCCAGCGAACGCATGTCGGAGACGAGGTTGTTGTAGCCGAAGCTGGCACCGCGTTCGCAGGCCATGAAGCTGTCTTCGGGCAAGCCTTTTTCCCTGGCCGCAGCACGCGCCTTGTCGATCACGTTCTTCATGTCGTGCGGCGCCATGAAC
>JANNGV010000460.1:0-1940 GCA_031404055.1 Chloracidobacterium sp. | reverse complement strand
GTTTGGTTTGCGGACCTTCTGCATAAGCGCCTTAAAGCGCGGTTCCTCTCGCAATGAGTTGAACTGCGGAAACCAGTCGCTTCTGCTGATCTCTATGTCTTTGTCCTGAAATCCTTTCTCAAGCCATTCGTAAGCCTTTTCCTTATCGCCAAGTCCTATATATATGGTTGCAATGTTCGAAGCCGCCGCGACACCCTCGGAATTTCTATTCTCAATTTCCTTCAAAAGTTCGAGAGCCTCGCTCCGCCTTCCCGAAGCTCCCAGGGAATATCCAAGCATCCCCTGTGGCCTCAACGCGTCTTTGTTTAGATCGACGCTCTTCTGTAGGTTTGTGATCGAATCCGACAAGCGCCCGTCCATTACGTCGACCATTCCCATCCAGTAATAGCCATTGAACCAGCCGCGGTCCATCTCAATCGTCCTGTTCAATTGTGCTCTTGCCGCAGATGTATCGCCATTGAGAGCAAGAAGAATCCCCAGATTTACGTTGATGATCCCGGAAAGCGGGTCGAGCTCTTGCGCACGCTTGATCTCTGCCAAGGCTTTTTTGTAATCGCCGCGTTCGCGCAAGTTGTTCGAGAACCAGTGGTGGACGGTCGGATAGTTCGGGTTGAGCTCAATGGCACGCAGAAACTCGCGATCTGCCTCGTCCCATTCCCACAAATAATGATGGATCAATCCGAGCGTTGCGTGCGGCTCCCCAAGTGTAGGGTCGATCTGTAGTGCCTTTGCGGCGAAGGCCTTCGCCTTCGGCATCGCTTCGTTGACCGGCGTTCCGGCATACTCCGGCAACAGCAGGTAGCTGTCGCCAAGGCCGACATACGCCAGTGCATACGATGGATCGGCGGAAGCAGCGGCCTGAAATTCATCCAACGCCGTTCGTAAGGACTCGCCCGTGCGTTTGTTCCAGTAAAAACGGCCGCGAAGGTAACGCTGGTAAGCCTCAGGATTCTGTGTGTAGGTCTTAGCGATCTGCTGCTCCTGCGCTCCCGTAAGCTTTAGCCGAAGCTGGGAAGAAACGTCGGTCGCGATTCGCTGCTGAATGCTGACGATGTCGGAAGTCTTGCCCTCGTACCGGTTTCCCCATATCTGGGCGCCGTCCGTCGTGTCTATCAGATCAACCTGGATGCTGAGCTGATCTCCACGCTGCATTAGCCGCCCGGTCAACATAGAACCGACCTTCAACTCACGCCCGACCTCAAGCGGCTCACCCTCGCGTCCGCGAAAACGAAATGCCGTACTTCTAGCAGTGACCTTAAGATCGGCGATCTTGGTGAAGTTGTTGATCAGCGTCTCAGCGAGACCATCCGCAAGAAAGTCTGTCTCCTTGTCACCCGTTGCATTCGCGAACGGAAGCACCGCTATTGAATTAATCGAACCGCCATCCGACGAAAAATATCGGTATGCGAAAAACCCGCCCAACAGAATCAGGATGCCAACTCCCGCCGCGAACAACGGCTTTGCCGCTCGATGTGCGGACGGTTGCGACGTTCCCGCAACACTTGCACGCTCTGGTGCCAGAACGCTCTGCCTTTCCGTCGAGTCCCCCACATTTCTTTGAGGCTCCGCCTCCACTTCGCTCGGGAAGACTGCTGTATGATCAGTTGTGTGTATCTGCGGGCGGGTCGCTGACTCGGCGAACTGGCCGTCCGATAATACGGGCGGTTCTGACAAGATCGCCGTCGCCGGCTCATCCATCGAGGCCGGGCCGAAGAGCAGTTCGGCTCCGTCATCCAGACAAAAGCTCATCGAATCGTCGTTGTAGCCTCTTCCGCATTGCGGGCATTTTTTCATAACCTTATTTCGGCAGATTTAATCGTTTAATTAGCTCCGCAAATCGTGGGTCACCGCGAAGGTCGTTCATGTACGGCTCTATACTGGATCGATACAATTCCCAATCTCTTGCTGGGGCCATCACCTAAGGCATTCCACGTAAGCAG
>JANNGV010000459.1:0-11199 GCA_031404055.1 Chloracidobacterium sp. | reverse complement strand
CATAAGTTCGCCGCTTTGATTCAAATGCTGGTAACGCATGTCGAGTGTGCCGCCAGTTTCGCATTTTGCTATCAGTGTTCCGTACACGATCTCGCCGCCGCCGTATTCCGCCCAGACGAGATTGCCGTTCTGGTGATAGAGAAAGACCGTTTCCGCGCTGACCTCGCCGCTCCCGGAGTCTTCAATAGATCTGAATTTTTTGTCGTCGTAGTTGAAATTCACGGCTCACTCCAACGTCTCTTCAATTATCTCTCGCTTCGCGACTTCACTCATTTTCGAGCGTATAAGATCGAAATCGAAACCTTGTCGCATCAAGTGGTCATAGAATTTTTTAGCGTCATCGCGCGTCGCCGGTTTGCCTTTTAACCTCAGCCTTTTTGCGATAGCGGCATCTATCAATTCGGTTTCCGGCATTTTCTCAAAGGCCGAAACTATAGCCGCTTCTACATCGTCTTTGCTCAGTTTTTTTTGCGAAAGCGATTGCTGAAGACGGCGTTTGCCCTGCGGTTTCTGTCGCAGTTTCGACAGGGCGAAGTCGCCGGCAAATTTTGTATCGTCGAGATAATTGTATTCCTTCAGCTTCTCCAGAACACGGTTGACGATCTCCGCGTCGGTCCAAATTTTCTCAAGCAGCCGTTCACGCAGTTCGCCAACCGAACGCGGTTTTGCCGCAAGCAGTTTAACGGCACGGTTCATCGTCCGTTCACGGGACCTTTCCGTATCTGTCACGACTCGCTCGTCTTCATTTATTTTCTGTATCCGCCTTCGCATAAGTGCTTTCTAATTTTACATTCTCGATTCTAAATGGGTTACGTGCAACACAGCCGTTCTCTAAAAATGCTCCCTTTGTGTCCCTCTTATTCCTTGTTAAAAAAAGCAAAACCACGGAAGAAGATGAACAAGAGGAACAAAAGATCGGATCATGGATGCCCGAAACATGTTTTTCAAAGAAATCTAAGAAAGTAGAGAAAGAATAACTTAGAATTACTTCAATGAACGGTCTTTTGATCACAGATAAACACGCCGGTTTGACCTCGCACGATGTCGTGGCACGCGTGCGCCGAATCCTGAAAACAAAACGCGTCGGGCACACCGGCACGCTCGATCCGTTTGCTACAGGCGTTATGGTGATACTTGTTGGTCAGGCGACGCGGCTCGCGCAGTTTCTGGATAAGGATGAAAAAGAGTACGAAGCCATCGTGCGGTTTGGTTTTGAGACCGATACAGGCGACCGCACTGGAACGCAGAATGCGGAATGCGGAATGCGAAATGAAGAAATTTCAGATTTGCTCGCCAAGGCGAATTGGGAAGGAATTCTTTCACCGTTTCGCGGCGAGATCGAACAGGTCCCGCCGATGTATTCGGCAAAAAAGGTTGAGGGCGAAAAGCTATATGAACTCGCGCGAAGGGGCGAAGTTATAGAGCGAAAACCAATTAACATCACTATTTCCGAACTTGAAATTCTGAGGGACACCCCAAACCCCTCTCCGCATTCCACACTCCGCATTCGAGTAGTTTGTTCTGCCGGAACTTACATTCGCACGCTTGCCGAGGACATCGGCAGGGCAGTTGGTGTCGGGGCACATCTAGCAGAGCTGAGGCGAACACGTGCCGGACGGTTCGAAATTGCAGAAGCCTTAACACTTGCCGACCTTGAAGCAATGGCCGATCCGGTTTCGGGCCTGATCCCGATGACCGAGGCAATTGTCCATCTGCCCGAGGTCGTCCTCAATGAAGACCGGGTAACAAAAACTAAAAATGGGCTCTCGTCGCGATTTCCCGACGCCGCGTTTACCGATGGCGACACTGTTCGAATGGTCGATTTCGACGCAGGGCTGATCGCGATCGGCGTT
The DNA here is from genome assembly GCA_031404055.1 of Chloracidobacterium sp. Taxonomy (GTDB): domain Bacteria; phylum Acidobacteriota; class Blastocatellia; order Pyrinomonadales; family Pyrinomonadaceae; genus OLB17. The sequence goes on along the minus strand of JANNGV010000459.1, from coordinate 9,346 downwards.
TATAATGGCGAAGAGAAAACTGTTCAACCAAAAGTAGTTTTGGGATAGAATAAGTATGCTGAGCACGGAAATATGAAGAAAAGAAATTTTGCAATAGCCGCCGCGGGCGGGATCGGAGCGGCGGTTGCGGTAAAACTGCTGACGCGGGCAAAGACCGTCGTTTGGGAAAATGTAGCCGATAATGTTCCGCATTCCGAGCATTCGCACTTCATAAATGTCGACGGCGCCCGGCTGCATTATCAGGAATTCGGTGAGCGAACGAACCCGACGCTTGTTCTGCTTCACGGCTATACGGCATCTTTGTTTGTATGGCACAAGGTCGCTCCGCCGCTCGCCGAGGCTGGGTTTCATGTTATCGCGGTCGATCTTGTGGGGTTTGGGTATTCGGAAAAGCCGCGATGGTTCGATTATTCGATCCAGTCGCAGGCGAGGATGGTGTCGCGTTTTATGAACCGCCTCGGAATTGGCCGTGCGACGCTGGTCGGCAGTTCATACGGCGGAGCTGTCGCCATGACACTGTGCCTGGATTATCCGGAATTCGTCGAAAAGCTGGTCCTGCTCGACGCGGTCTGTAACGACGAGGTGTTGACCCATCCGATCCTGCGGCTCGCGGCTATCCGCGGCGTAGGCGAAGTTATCACGCCATTTCTTGTCGATTCCCGTGCGATGATGCGGTTCAGAATGCACGGAACGTTGTCACCGGCAAACCACCACTTGATCACGAAGGATCGCATCTCCAATGTTCTCAGGCCGTTAACAGCCGCTGACGGCCATCATTCGGTGCTGGCAACATCCCGCAACTGGAGCGCAAACCGCATAGAGCAGGACGCTCATATGATAAACCAGCCAACGCTTATCATTTGGGGCGAAGAAGACCACGTCATCGGCATACACAACGGCTACAGCCTCCACGATTCGATCCTAAACTCACGCTTCGTTATCCTAAAAAACTGCGGCCATGTCCCCGCCGAAGAAAAGAGCGATATTGTCAGCGAACTCGTCACCGAATTCTGCCGCGATAAAAAAGGCCGGATCGAGGCGAAGGATAGCGAAGAATTTCGGGTCGAATCAGCCAATTGAAAGTACGTTCGAGAAAAACGAAAAGACTTTTGGGTATCGGTATTGGACTGATTTACGCCTTGGTTTACGGTTTTTGGACAATGCTGGCCACTGGCGGCGGTCACGGGAATTTTGTGTGGGTTTTACTATTTATCTTCGTTGAACTTTTCGGAATCTATTTTCCGGTAATGGGTGCAATGATAGCGGATCTTGGTTCAAGGTTCACAAAGATAATCTTCGGCTCCTTAATTCTATTCAACGTCCTCGCGAGTATTGTCCTTTTGTCATCTTGGATTTTCGAAGCTACTGGAGATTCATCGGACGATTTCGAAAGAATGTGGGGCAGATACCCTGGTACTGTAATCCTCTGTGCATTTATGCATTTCTTGCCATCATTCGTATTTACTTTTTTCCTTATCCGTGCAATTTTGTTTGGCTCGGATGAACCGAACGACGGCGACTCAGTTCTTACGCTTGGCCTCAACTAGTTCGGTATGTTTAAGTTATCGAAATCTGCTCTTTACGGCTCAGGGGTATTTACGACGGTTGCGATTGTTATCCGCGAACCGTTTCTTTTTGAAAAACACTGGCGGCGGATAGTGGCAAATGCGGAGAAGTCGCGTATTGATATTTCGGAATATACTGAACGGTCGGTCGCTGATGCTCTCGCCGAGTTGATCGAAAAAAATGAAATAACGAACGGCCGGGCACGGATAACTTTTTCAGACGAATCGCCGAGTGAAATTTGGGGTGGAGAAGCTGAACGGAAAACAAACCTTTCTATCATTACTGCACCCCGTCGCAAGATGCCCGAACATTACAAACTTACTTTTTCACCTCGTCGAGTGAACACTACATCACCGCTGGCGGGTATCAAATCCTGCAATTACCTTGAGCCTCTGATGGCGTTTGACGAGGCGAAGGCACGCGGCTTTGATGAGGCGATCAGGCTTAACGAACGCGGCGAAGTGGCTTCGGCATGTATGGCGAATGTCTTTTGGTTAAAAGATGGAAAGCTGCACACGCCTAGCCTGAAAACCGGCTGCCTGGCCGGGACTACGCGGGAGTTTATACTTGAAAGTATTGAATGCGTTGAGGTTGAAGCGACACTCACAGAGCTTAATTCAGCCGACGATATATTGCTCACGTCTGCGGGAATCGGAGTTGTTCAGGTTGCGGAGTTTGAGGGAAGGGCTATGGCGCGACAACCGCATAAGATACTTGATATCGTGCCAAAACCGATCTAAACGCACACAAAAACACGAACGCACACGCCAGCGGCGCACGTTCGTGGTTTATTCGTTAGCGAAAAAACTTAAGCTGCGGTTTCGAAAAGGGCGAGTATCTGCTTGCCTTCGATCGAACGCGGGTCAATGGTGCGAATGTGCTTTTGGCCCTGCATTTCCCACAGCGCCGTTACCGTACCTTCTTTTTCGACGGCTTGGTAGTGCACATCTTCAGGTTCGGCCGGCGTTTCCGGTGCTGTGGCTTCGGCGACCGTTATCGTCGGCGTGGCTTCTGTGGTTTCTTCAACCGCTTCGGCGGCTTTTGCTGCTTCTTCTGACATTTAACTTAAATCTCTCCTAAATAGATGCCAAGTTCTATGGCTTGCCTGACTTTTCGGCGACCGCTATCGTTTCCTTCGAGTTCGACGAGTCTGTATTGCCCGAATTTTTCTCCGCTACGGTAATAGTTGGTTTTGCTTCGGTTTCTTCATCGTCATTTGTTGTTTCGTTCGACATGTATTGCAGTCTCCTTAACTTGTATAAATGAAATTGTGTTGACCAAACCTTAATTATTCCACAAATCGTAGGATTTGTCGAGTTAATTTGGGTTGGGTAGCGGCTTGATAGAATGTCTTTACCGCTGCTGACCAGTGGCAGATCTTTATCCGGCAATTTGGAAACACGTTCAATTTGAAGGGGTAAAACTCTTGACAAAATATTGCATCTATGCGACAGTATTTCAGTCACGCATCGACGCGAAGGCTTGTTGCAGGTCTTTGATAATTTGGAGTTTCGGACGCAAACAGACTTATTTAGGTCGCATCACAGGCTCGTCTCAAATCGTTCCACTTAATGACCTGCGTGGAAAACAGAGTGGAACGATTTTTTGCCGTAACCAGCTTAACCGCAATATTTAAGCCGTTCCACTTTTTACACAAGGTGGAATGATTTTGAGATCCGCGATCGTCTCACTTAAGGTGAGAGCATGTTCGCAGTGGGGGCAATTTTTGGCCGTAACTAGCTGCAATTACAATAGTTAAGCCGTCTCACTTTTTTCCTTGCGTGAGACGGTTGCAAGAAGCTTTCTCTCCGATATCAGTTTTACTAGCACACGTTCTTCCGGTTATTTGACCCGCTTCGGATGCAGCTCATAGAACCAGAAATCATTGTTCGGCTGGTCGATCTTTAGCTCATCGGTCTTGCCGTTTTTATCTATCGTGAAGGTCACAAACCCGCGCGGGAAGTTGTACGCTACGGAAGGGCGCCATTTGATCTGAAACGTGTCGTAGTGCCAATGCTCAAGGTCGGCAACAAAGTTTGGCGAACGTGAAAACCGCATTACCAAATGGCCGTTTTCCTCGGCGACAGTAACGGCACCGTAAAGGTCGTCTGAATACGTGCCGGGATAATTTGAAAGCGCCAGTGTCGGCTTTGTATTCGCGACGCGAGCCGCATCGGTCTTCTTGATCTCATCGTCGGCCGCTGCCTTGCTGCGTTTTACCTGCTCGATAGACTCGGCGTTCCAGTCGCGTTTCGATGCGTTTACAAAAACGTCGCGGATCTTGTTCATCATCACGGCGAACGGCGGAAATTCGGAATTTGTTAGGACGACAAAGCCGACATTCTCTTCCGGTATCAGCACCGTGTATGACAGCATTCCGTCCAGCCCGCCGCTATGATTAATGATCTTCCGGCCGTGATAATCGTAGACGAACCAACCCGAAGCAACGCCTGTAAAGTGGCGTGTCGGATTGCCTTTCCACGCCGGTTCCGATATCTGCTGTGCAAGAAAGGGTTGGTGCATTTGCCAGGCCTGAGCCTCGCTGAAGATCTGTTTACCCTCGAATTTTCCCTTGCCAAGCTGCGTTCTTACCCATTTCGACAGATCGGTGACTGACGAGTTAAGAGCCGCTGCAGAATAGCCGCCATCGACATTTCCCCGCGGCAAAACGCGCAGAGTGCCGCCGGATTCATTATGCGGAAATGCGGCATTATCCGGCAGGTTGCTGATGCTGCATGTCGTCCGGTTCATTCCAAGCGGCGACAAAATCCGTTCGGTGACAAAATCACACCACGCTTTTCCCGACACTTTCTCAACCACTTTGCCTGCCGCAATAAACATCAAATTCTGATAACCGTAACGGGTGCGGAAACTCTAAACCGGCTTTAGATGACGAACTCTCGCAAGTATCTCGTCCGGTGTAAAATTCGTCTTGTACCAAAGAAGGTCGCCGCTGAATGTATCAAGCCCGACGCGATGCGTCACCAGATCGCGGATCGTAAGTTCGCTAGTGACCCACGGGTCGTACAATTTGAAGTCCGGCAAATACTTCGAAACCTTGTCGTCCCAGGCGAGTTTCTTTTCGTCGACAAGAATAGCCAGGCTCGCTGTCGTAAAAGCTTTTGAATTCGAAGCGATGGCGAAAACCGTGTTCTTATTTACGGGATCGTTTTTGCCAAGCTCCCGTGATCCATAGCCTTTTGCTAGCAGGACTTTATCATCCTTGACGATAGCAATCGCCATTCCCGGGCCTTTCCATGTATTTGCCACGGTGTTTGCGTAATCGTCAATTTCCTTGACTTTTTCGTCCAGCGTTTGACTGTACACGACGAATTGAATGACAAAAATAATTGCGACGAGAGCTGTTACTTTCTTCATATTGTTTTTAGTATACGGGCGAGATCGAAAAGTGTTTTCAATCAATAGACCTGAGCGTCCGGATTCGGGTTGAATTTCGAGAGTACGGGCGTTTGTGTCTTAATCTTTTTTCGCAATCGTTTTTCCTTTCTCAAAAGCAGAGGCAAAGTGTAATTTGCGATCTTCAATTGCCTGAGCGAGCGGATCGGATCGACAAGATGCGTCTTCGGCAGCGGCGAACCTGATTCCTTCAACACAAGTCCGATAGGCAGTTCCATCTGGTCCTGTAGTTTGATAATCCTCGCAACCAGCTTTGATCCCGGCGTCAGCAGCGGCCCGATGCCGTAACGCACCTGTTGAGTTCCGATCAAATAAAAATGCCTGTATTCGGGGAGCATGCAGCCGCCGTATAAAAGTGCAAGCTGCTCGTTCTTCATCGGCACCATTCCAACGGGCAGAAAGGGAAAGCTAAGATAAAAACCCGTTGCGGCAACGATCATATCGAATGCATCGCTCGTACCGTCTGTAAAGTGGACCATTGTCCCGTCAAACCGTTCGATGTCCGACCGCGGCTTGATGCGTCCGTGTTTGAGATAATGAAAGATCTCGGTGCTGATCGTCGGATGCTTTTCGAATATTTTGTGATCCGGTTTGGGCAGACCATAATCCTCATATTTACCAATGACGATACGCAGCAGACACCTGAGTAAAAATCTTTGTATAAACACCGGCAAATGAACCAATGGCGATTCAATCGAAGGTTTGCCGAAAACAGTTTTCGGCGTCATCCAATAACCCCGGCGAAGACTTAGATGGGCCGTTTCCGAAACGCGGGCTGCCTCCGACACCACATCGCATGCCGAGTTTCCGCCGCCGATGACGAGCACGCGTTTTCCCGCAAGCTGCTCCGGCGATTTAAAATCCTTCGAGTGAATATACTCGCCAGTGAATTCACCGGGGTAAGCCGGAAAGCGTTTTTGCCAATGATGGCCGTTGCATACAAGCACGCCCTTGTAGATGCGTTGTTCGCCGGTCGCCAAATCTACATCCCAAAGATCATCAGTACGAGGCCGGACTGCCGTCACTTTGGTTTTGAATTCGATCTGCGGTCGCAGGTCGAACGTGTCTGCGTAAAGCTTGTAATAATCACCCATCTGCGGCTGGCTTGGAAAATCCGGGTAATCGGCATGCATCGGAAAATCGGTAAATTCGGTCGTCTTTTTTGAGGAAATTATATGAGCTGTTCGGTAAGTGCCGTGGTACCAGTTGCCGCCAACTTCATCGTCGGCTTCGACCTGTTCGTAGGCAATTCCGGCATCCTTCAGCGCCTTCGCGTGCGAAAGGCCGCACGGTCCGGCGCCGATAATTAGAAAAATATTGGTCTTGTCCTGCATAAGATCAGAACCACCTGCGTGGGCCCGTGAATTCATTTGAACGTTGTGTTCATGCGCGCAAGGATGCCTGCGCTCCGGTTGAAACCGTAAATAGCCGCCATTTGCCCTCGATGCCATCAAATGATCTGTTGCCAAATTCTTCGAAGATAAGTCCGGAGCCGGCAACCAAATCTTTTACCGTTCGCGAAACCAAAGTGTTGCCTGATTCCGCGACGTTGGCAATTTGCTGTGCAAGCTCGACGGCATAGCCGCTGTATTTATGGTTTACCACGTCGCATTCGCCGGTGTGCAGACCGGTTTTCAGCGTTACGCCCAACCTCTCGGCCAAGCCGGATATTGCCGCCGCACAACGTATGGCCCGGGCAGGGCCGTCGAATGTCGCCAACACGCCGCCATCATCAAACGGAACTTCGCGTCCCTTGAAAAGTTCTAACTGCCGGCGTATGTGTTCTTTTGTCTGATTCAAAGCGGTTGCGTCCGGAGCATCAACTATTTTGACGCTCAAAACTGTTGCAAGGACGCGATCATAATCTTCAGCATGCCGCATTCCCGTCAAAAACTCTTCGATTGGATCAAGTATCTCGTTTTGTTCGCCGACGAACGGCAGGTGGTCAATGCCGCCAAGCTCGACATACTTGCTGCCTGGAATTTGCGATGCGACATATCGGCCTTCTTCAACCTTTAGGCAAAGATCGCCGCTGCGGTGAATGACCAGCGTTGGAACACGAACCGACGGCAGCACGTTTCTGACATCGATCTCGGCGTTCATTTTCGTAAGCGCGACAGCCGCTCCCGGGCTTGCACCCATTCTCAAATAGGTTGCCCACCACTCCCTAAAATTCGCGTCGTTAGCAAGCGAAGGTGCCCTTTCTTCGATGCCGACAGGCTGTCCCCAATCGCGCTGCATTGTTTCAAAAAAAGCGTCGCGGTCTTCGGGCGAAACGCCCCATGGGTAATCTTCGTCTCGAATGCGTTTCGCGTACGTGCCGATCATCACAAGGGCAACCGTTCTTTCCGGATAAGTTGCCGCAAAAAGCGAGCACATCGGGCCGCCTTCGGAAACGCCGATCAGCACGGCTCGCTCCGAACCGACCGCGTCCATCACGGCGTGAACATCTTCCATACGCTGCTCCAGCGTCGGCAGCTCAGACAGCGGAACACGATCGGACAATCCGGTTCCGCGCTTATCAAACAATATCAGCCTTGAGAATGAGGCGAGACGATTCAGGAACGCGGCAAAATGCGGCTCTTCCCAAAAGTATTCGAGATGCGACACCCAGCCCATAACAAATACGACATCCAGATCGCCGCTGCCTACCACCTGATACGCGATATTCACATCGCCGTTCTGCACGTAATTGGTTTGAGGCTTGTCGGCGGGGAAGGCAGAATCGGGCGATGCGATACCTGTTCGCGTATTTTCGTCTACATCCCGGATCGTTACCTGGGCCGACAACCGTTCCGTCATCGTCATATCTTCCGGCCTGTCGCCCGCAACCTCGACCGGGGCAACGAACCGGTAACCGAACTTCGGCACTGTCTCGATAAATTTGGCATTGCCGGAACCAGCCAGTATCTTGCGAAGCAGCGAGATATTCTGGGCAAGATTGTTTTCTTCAACAAAGCTGTCCTCCCAAACCTCGGCAAGCATCCGCTCCTTGCTCAGGACGTGTCCGCCGTGCTCGACAAGCATCCTAAGCGTGTCGAAAACCCTCGGCGCCAACTGGACCGGTGTTTTGCCGTTCATCAATATGCGTTCCGAGGCGTCAAGCTCGAAATTCCCAAATCTGTAAATTGGCCTTGAAATAGGCCCTCCTATCGCCTTCAGAAATTCTTCAGAAAACTTTCACAAATTCCTAAAGAATTAAAACCCTTCAACTAGTAAAACTGTACTCACGAACGATTACGAGTTTATCGCAAAACGCGTGATCGCGAAAAAGAAATTTTGGAACAACGAGAAAGGGATGGTCATGAAAACAGCAAGCAGCAGTACTAATAACTCCGGACGGGTCCGTCTTCGCCGTTGGGGTTACGCCTTTTGTCCGCGCTGCGGTAAGTCGGTCGAGCTTATGAGTTTTGATGAAGCCGCCAGATCTTTTAATACCGATGTCCAGGATATCGAGATACTCGCGAAACACGGTGATTTGCACCGACTTCACAACCGGCGGGCGCAGGTGATGATCTGCAGCGTATCTTTGTTCGAATTTTTTGAAAGCCGTCAAACACGTCTTTTGGAATCGCATTTTATAAATTCTTTATCCATTGAGCGAAACCGGGATATTGATAATTAGTTTCAAAAATTGATAACGCGATGAGCGGACGCGAAACTCAGTAAACACATTCATCGCGCCGAAAGGCCGAAGGATCAATAACATACATAAAAGGAGTAAATACAATGAAAAAAGCAATAAGTAAGTTTATGACAGGCAGTTTTGCGCTGCTCGTATTTTCGAGTTTAATCAGTGCCGCACCGGCAACTGTTTTTCAGGCAGCCGGGCCGACGGCAAGCTCTATTCAGAGCTCCGTCGATCAGTTTCGAATCGCTTTGGGCGGAATCAATAACGGCAACGCGCCGGGACCGCTGGCCACCGGCCGACGCGAAATCAACTGGGACGGCGGCGGTTCATCGGCAACCTCGCCCGGCCCGACACCGTTTGACGTATTTCTCGCCGGTCGCGGTACGCGTTATACAACTCCCGGCAAAGGTTTTGTTCAGGCTCCGGCATCCGGGCTCGCGACGACCTTCGGAAATTTGTCGTACGAAAGTATTTTTCAGCCATTCAGCAATGTACGGCTTTTTTCGCCGGTATCAAGTAACATCACCGATGTGCACTTTTTTTGTACCCGGAGGCGGCGAAATTACGGCGACGACCAATGCATTCGGCGTCGTGCTGACCGACATCGACTTTCCGAGCGGACAGGGTTTCGGCCTAAAAGAGGGAAGCACGCAGATACAGTACTTCGCACCACCTCCACGCGCCCGTCCGCCAGATTGCGCACCAGCCCCACGAGACCGAGCCGCCGCGCCA
>JANNGV010000458.1:0-10168 GCA_031404055.1 Chloracidobacterium sp. | reverse complement strand
CATGCCTTTTGAGCGAAGGCGGCTGAGATGGCCGTCGGTCAGGAAGTGTTCGCCGCGCCAGGCGACGCCGTTTTCGCGGAATGTGAAAACCTCGTCAAACTCTTCTTCCATCAACTCTTCAAGCAGGCTGACGCGAAAGCTTTCGCGGGCAAAACCGGTCATCAACAGCATGTTCAGAAAGCCGTGCATCGTGCCCTGCGGTGCATCGGGTGCATATGTCAGCGGGCGAAAGCAGCGGATCGGGTGATGCAGCCCGGCGGTCGCCTTGAACGGCACGTTGGCGGCCATGCATGTGCGGACGAACCGAATTATTTCCCTGGATGGCGGAAAGTCGTCCGTCACGGTGCCGCCCGTACGGATCTTTGCACGCTGATTTTTTAAGGCGAGTGTCGAGATAAGATCAACAAAGTTTTCCTTTACGGCAGTCTCAAAATAGGCGGTCAGCCCTTCCGGCAAAGCAGCTACCGTGTTCTCGATCTTCGAAACCGTGTTTGCTTTTACCTCAAGCGAATCGCAAACGACGCGTTCGGCGTTCGCGGTATTGAACAAATTGATCTCGCGAATGGTCGCGTTTATATCCTCTCCGGCCAGCACGCTCAGCCGCCAAGGGCTTTCGGCTTCGCTCGGAATTACGCCCTCGGCACTTTCAAGAAACTCGTTCAGACGGGCAACGGGTACTACAAACCGGCCGAGCATCCAACCATGTTCGCTTTTTTTATACGACGAATAGTTTGCCACCGCCGCCTGCATCGACACCATCGAAGGCGGAAACAGGCCGGCATAATCTATGATTCCGGAGAGAAGCGTGCTTACGGATTCTTTTGGCGGCGATGCCTCGGTTGGAGAACTCATTGTATGATCTTTAGGGCTTAGTAGCGACGAGAAAATCATATGATTTATTAACGGTTTTGACAAATTCGTGCCTCACTCCGGCCAAAGGTTGCTTTTGTACAAAAATCTAAGTTATCTTTTCATAAATCTGCTCCCGAGTAATTAATATAAATGAGAGTTTTAGGAATTGACCCCGGAAGTGAAACGCTCGGGTGGGGCGTAGTCGACGGGAGCGGGTCGAAGTATTCGCTGGTTGAATTCGGCACCGTAAAATCGAGCCCGCGTGAGGCATTTTCGAAACGGCTGATGAAGGTCTTTCGCGGCGTTGAGGCAATTGTCGATCAGCATCAGCCCGACGTGCTCTCGATTGAAGAGGCGTTTTATTCGATCAATGTAAATGTCGCGATGAAGCTGGGGCAAGTCCGCGGCGTAATGCTGCTGCTGGCGGAACAACGAGGGCTGGCGATCGCCGAATACGCTCCGAGGCTAATAAAGCAGACGGTGGTCGGATACGGCAACGCCGAAAAGCATCAGGTCGGCGAAATGGTCCGGGTTCTGTTGAAACTAAAAAGTGTGCCGACGCCGCACGACGCAGCCGATGCTCTGGCAATAGCAATTTGCCATTTTCATCATGCTGGTTTGCAGGACAGGATCGAGAAGGCAAAGCGTACGGCCATCAGATAATCTCTCTTCTTCCTGTTTCTCTTGCTCAGTGGTTTAGATTTAGCTCCGGCCATCGAACAAGATGAACAGGAAGAAGAGATGAACAAAACAAAAGGAACCAATTTTCCTATGTCAACGAACCCCCTAATCAATTAAATTCGATATGAGAAATAGAAGTTTTTGTCTTATATTCGCTCTTTTGCTGACGGCCGGTATCTGTGTTCAAGCACAGAAGCGCACGCCATCGCCCAACCCGAAAGGTAAATTAACGTCGGCCCAAAAGCCGAAAGAGATCGGCAGTACCGCCGTCGTTATGGACGAAACGCTGTCGGTCCTTCGCATGAAGCCGAGTCTTTTTTCCGATTCTGTTCAGCGAATGCGGCGTGGAAGAAAGGTGCAGATACTTGGCGTTGCCGAAGCCGACGGCGTCAAATTCTATCGGGTTGCGGCACCGCCGACAAATTCCGGCTGGGTGCAGGCCGATGCCGTTTTTGGCAAGTTTCGCGATGATGACGATGCACGGCTCGCACGGCTCGTTCAGGCATCGAGCGGCTTCGATCAAATCGAGCTCGCCTCATCATTTTCCGAGTTTTACCCGAAATCACAGTTTCGCCCGGCGCTTTTGCTTTTATATGGCGATTTGCTGGAAGAGGCGGCGGCAAAACTGTCAAAGGATGCGGGTTCACGGCTCGACCGCCGGGAAATGGCAGCCTCTGCCGCACCAATGCACAGCTATTATCTAAATTTCAACATGCTCGACCGCTATCGCAAACTTGATATTATTTTTCTGTTTAATTCGGCCAACAGGTCGTTTCATTACGACGGAGCAAGTTGGCGGGAGATAATGCGGAAATTCCCAGCCGCGGTCGAATCTGCCGAAGCACAAAAACGGCTGGATTCATTAAAGGAGAAAATGGATCGCGGCACTTCAAATAAAGCTAGTTAACCCAATTCGAGAGCGATTTCCGCCGCAATCCGCGCATTGTTTTCAAGCAGAGCTATATTTGCCGCAAGCGTCTTTCCCTTGCTTTTTTCGGACATCTGGGTAAGCAGAAATGGAGTTATCTCTTTGCCGCGGACATTCCGGGCCGACGCGAGGTCTAGAGCTGCAGCCAGAATTTCTTCAAGTTCGGACTTATCGATCGCAACCTCATCCGGCACTGGAACGGTGACGAGGATCGAGCCTTGCAGCCCAAGATCGTCCCGTGCTTTTATGATTTTCACCGCTTCGGCAACATTCTCGACACTTTCATCGACCGCCAGCCCGCTTGACGCTGAGTAGAACGCCGGCATTTCATCGCATTTCCAGCCGAGCACGGTAACGCCATGCGTTTCAAGCCATTCACGGGTTGCGGGCAGATCGAGAACGATCTTTGCTCCTGAGCAGACAACAACCATCGGCGTTTGTGCAAGCTCGGGCAGATCGGCGGACACATCGTTGTCATTGCCGCGATGCACGCCGCCGATACCGCCCGTGGCAAAGACCTTTATACCGGCAGCGTGGGCAACAAAGGTCGTCGTGGCAACGGTCGTCGCGCAATTTAATTTTGTGGCGACGGCTACCGCCAAGTCGCGGCGTGAGATCTTTCGGATATTTTTTGCCGTGGCGAGAGTTTCGAGCTGAGCGTCATTTAAACCGACCGTTATCTCGCCGTCAAAGACAGCTATGGTGGCCGGAGTTACGCCTTTTTCGCGAATGATGCGTTCGAGCTTGTAAGCTGTTTCGAGATTCTGGGGATATGGCAGGCCATGTGAGATCACCGTGGATTCGAGGGCAACGACCGGACGGTCGAAGTGCAATGCACCCGAAACCTCTTCGCTGAAATTGAGCTTCATAAAAGAATCGGCGGCCGGAAAAATCCGGTAACGTTGACCTGCCTATTTTTGTTCAAAAAAAAGCGTCCAGTGTCTGGAATTCCTTATTCCTCTCATTTAGTTTTAGTTCCTCTTACTCAGTCGTCAGAATCTAAATCGGATCACCGAATAAGAAGAACAGGAAGGAAGAAGAGGAACGAAACGATTTCCATCCCAGGATTTCCTTATGATAACAAACTGGCTCGAAGAGTAATTTATTTAACAAAATGCCCGATGCGGCTGAGACGTGGGTGCGTAAGGCAACCGAAGGTGTCGCCGTTCGACGCCCCGCGATCGCATGACCAGTAAACGAACATCGCACGTCCGATCACCAATTCGCGCGGAACAAAGCCCCAATAGCGGCTGTCCTCGCTGTTGTCGCGGCTGTCGCCCATTACGAAAAAGCTGTTTTCCGGCACCTGCATCGGCTTGCCCTGTACTGCGAATTCGTAGCCCGGTTTGCCCCGGCTTTTTCCGGTCCTTGCCTCTTCCATTGTGTCTTCAGAATAGTAAACATCCCATTTTTCGTCGGGTTTGCGTTCACTGGTAGCCGTTGTTTCAAGCGCCGACTGATCGTCGTCGGCATCACCGGTTATGCGGCGCTCCGGAAGCAGTTGTCCGTTGATAAACACCTGGTTATTTTTGAATTCGACCATTTCGCCCGGCAGGCCGATCACACGCTTTACATAGTTGATCTGATAGGGCAAAAGCGGTGGCGTCCGGCTGCGGTCCTTTTCGGGACGGACCTTATTGCCGGGATATTTGAAGACGATAATGTCGCCTCGTTGAATATCGCGTTGTGGCAAAAAAGGAAGCGAACCGCCGCCCGGCGTAAAAATGAACTTGTTGACCAGCAGATAATCGCCGACCAGAATCGTGTTTTGCATCGAGCCGGTGGGGACCGTCACGGCCTGCAAAATAAAGGTCATTCCGAATATTGCCATGACGAGCGTAACGGCAAACGATTCGAAATATTCCCGGAAAACCGATTTTGGCGGCCCCACCGGTTTACTTACCTTGTCGGCTGTATTTTTTACTTCTTTTTCGTCTTTACTCATAAATGCTCACGTTAAGATACGTGCGGTCAGTCTTTTCGTTTCGATACTTTCTGTTTCTTCTTCTGCAGCGACTTCAACGCCTCATTGGCCGCCATCATTTCCGCTGATTTGATCGATCCGCCGGTCCCGACGGACTTTTCTTCGCCCCATGCCGCTTCAACAAGAAAAGTACGTGCATGCGGCATCCCTTCGGTCCTGACCAATGAATATGTCGGGGCCGAAAGTTTTTCGGCCTGCAATGTTTCCTGAAGCAGCGTCTTGTAATCAAGTGACCCTTTCGGCGTGGCTTTCTTCAATTCCTTTGCAAAAATTCGAACAATAAATTCGTTCGCGGCCATGTAGCCGCCGTCAAAAAATACCGCCGCTATTACTGCTTCAAATGTGTCGGCCAGGATCGCTGATTTTTTTCGCCCGCCGGTTTTATCTTCGCCGCGGCCCATCATGACAAACTTGCCCAGATCAAATGAACCGGCAATCCGAGCCAGCGTCGTCGTGCTGACCAGGTGATGCTTCATCAGGGTCAGATCGCCCTCGCTCAACGTCGGATGCATCCGATAAAGCGTTTCGGCAATGACCAGGCCGACCACCGAATCGCCGACGAATTCAAGCGATTCATTCTGCACCTCGCGAACTTTTTCCTCCGATTCGCCCGGAAAATTTTCGTGCGCCCACGAACGATGCGTTACGGCGCGCTCAAGCAATTTGGGATCGCCAAATTTATACCCCAACAGTTTTTCAAGTTTAGCGACATTCATCCGGCACGAACAATTTTATGAAGATTACGGCAAAAAAGAAAGCCGGACGTTTATAAACAAACGCCCGGCCGATTTTTAGATCTTCACTCGAATGTATTTAACCCTTTCCCTTCTTCCTCGGCACCGGCTTTTTGGCAACCGGTTTTGCCTTAACGGCCGTTGTCGTTTCCGAAGGTTTTACCACCGCTCCGCTGTCCTTCGCCGAAACCTTTGTGGTTGTTACAACCGCTGCCGGTTTGGTCTGCGTCGTCGTCGCCGGCTTAACCGATGCCGGTGTGGCAGTCGTCGTCGTGGTTGTGGTCGTCGTGGTCGCCGGTTCAGGATCGGCAACAGGAGTTACTTCCGACGATGGATCCGGCATCGGCTTTGCGACTACAGTCGCTATGTAGCCGTCGAGGCCATCGACTTTCTCGAATCGGCCTTTGTACAACACCGTCAGGTCTTTATAAAGCCCATCCCTGTATGCCTTATCAGCAGGCGTATCGCTTTTTGCAATTTTATATGCTCTGACGAAACCGTCCATCGCACGTTCGGCATAGCCATTAAGTAACGCA
This sequence comes from Chloracidobacterium sp., assembly GCA_031404055.1. GTDB lineage: Bacteria > Acidobacteriota > Blastocatellia > Pyrinomonadales > Pyrinomonadaceae > OLB17. Next base: position 4,453 of record JANNGV010000458.1, on the reverse strand, counting down.
ATCGCTGCCTTGATCTCCGGTTCCATCTTGATCTTTTCGTCGTCGGTGGCAAGGGCTTTTTGCTTCTTGAGCAGTTCTGCCACAACACCCGTTAAACGGATCACTTCAGAGCCGAAATAGCTGCCTATCGTAGCGTATACACGGGGCTCGTCCTTGGTGGCTCCAATCTTGGACGCTTCATAATAGTACGGCAGCGCACCTTTCTTATCGCCCTTGGCCCAATAGGTAATGTAACCGATCGCGTAGTTCATTGCGCCCAGAGCCTTTTCTTTTGTATCGTACTGATACTGATAGACGCCATATTTCGTTGACGTTTTGCCCGAATTGATCTTTTCGATAGCCATTTTAGCGTATCTCAAAGCGTCTTCGTTATACTTGTAATTCTTCTTGAAAGACTCGGTCAAACCAATGGCACCCAAAGGTACGATGATATCCAGATTGTCGGGCTGAACGGCGAGAATCTCTCTGCCGGCGGCGTATGCGTCATCGAATTTCTGATCTTTGACACCAGCATCGTAGCGAGCGAACTGCGCCCTAAGCGCCGCTACTCCCGCGTCCTTCTTGATCTTTTCTTCGATCAAAGGAAGGTTCTTAGTGAGGTAATCATTGATGTCCTTACTCGCTTCGCACGCCCCGTATTTCTCAAGATATTGCTTGCCGGCTTCAACGGCCACCTTCCGTGCGTCAATATCGCCCTTGAGATTTATCGTAAATTTCTCGTAAAGAGCTCCCTGACCATCCGCATCAGCACATGGATCCTGAGCGTAACCCACAGTTGTACCGACCGCGATGAATGCCGTCAAGACAACCCCTAAACTCAAAAATCTAAAAATCGTTTTCATTAAATCTTCCTCCAACCCGGTACTTTATCCCAAAAAATTTCAAACTCGCCGATCCGAAATAAGCCCAATCGGATTAGCGATGGTTCAGATGTATCGCTAAAAAAAATAGTTGCAAAAATTTCGGTCTAAGATTGCTTGAGTTTTCAAATATTATACAGCATTCTGCCCATCGATTTCATTCGGAAAGGATAATTTTATTAAGATTACGGCAAAAAAGAAAGCCGGGAGTTTCATAAAAAACGCCCGGCCGATTTTAGATTTTGTCCGCGGCCAGCAACTACGGCTTTGTAGGAGCGGGCGGCTTTGTCGAGTTCGCCGTTTTTCCGTTTGCGGCGGCCGGTTTTGTCGTTACAGGTGTGGTTGCAGCCGGTATTGACGCGGCGGTTGTAGCCGGTTCGGGGTCCGAGATCGGCATTACCTCGCTAGTCGGATTCGGCAATGGCTTGCCGGTCAAGGCAGTAATATAGTTGTCAAGGCCGTCCTTCTTTCCAACCCGACGCTCGTAAAGGTTCTGGAGTGTTTTGTAAACTTCACCCTTCAAGGTCTTCTCCGACGCAATCTTGTCGTCCGTAACTTTGTATGCTCGGCCGAAGGCGTCAAGTGCCCGTTCGGTATAGCCGTTGTAGAGAGCAACTTTCGCCTTGGTTTCATTATTAAGCCTCTCCTTCTCCTCCTCCGTAGAAGCCGTCTTTAGTTTCTCGATCAATGCAACAATCTCTTTTCCGATCGGAGCCGCCTCGTCGGCATAATACGAGCCAAGAGTCACGTAAACCCGCGGCTCATCCTTATATCTGCCGGGCATTTGACTAACCTCGTAGTAATACGGCAATGCCGCCTTCCGATCTTTCTTCGCGTGGTAGTTAATGTACGCGAGAGAATAGGTCAGTTCGCTAAGAGCTTCGTCCTTATTTCGTTCGAATTGATAAGGACCATAGACCTCTTTGCCCGACTTGTCCAAAATAGGCTTTCCGTCTTTGTCCTTTTTCGACTCAATCGTACCGGCTTTTAACTTGTCAATTGCAATTTTAGCGTATCGAATGCTGTCGTCATTAAATTTAAAATTGTTCTTGTACGATTCGTACATCCCAATCAGACCGAGTGGAAGGACAAAGTTCATGTTGTCGGGATATTTTGTCAAAAGCTCGGCACCGGCAGCGTATGAATCTTCAAACTTTGAGGTCTTAATTCCGTTGTCGAACTTTTCAACTCGCGGCTTCCGCCACACAAAGTCGTCATAGTCTTTGACTCTTTTTTCCCAATCCGGAATCAGCGGCTTGAGCCAGGCGACAAAGTCCTTTGAAACCTCGCATGTTCCGTACTTTCCGAGATACTGCTTGCCGGCATCGAGCGCGACCTTAAGCGTTTCGATCTTTAGATAGTTTTCACGAACCTTCGCGTCAGTGGCGGTGATGGAATCCGTATCCACGCACGGGTCCTGTGGTAAACCCTGGGTTGTCCCCAACCCGGCAAATGCCGAAAGCAAAAATGCTAAACTCAAAAATCTAAAAATCGTTTTCATTAAAATCTTCCTCCAGCCGACGATGTAAATCCAACACTAGTTTCTACATTGAGAAATCCGAGACTGCATATCATCGGATTCACGATGGTTCCGATGCATTGCAGAGAGAACAGTTGCAAAAATTTCGGTTTAAGATTGCTTGAGTTGTCGAATATTATAACCGCAGATTGCAATATTTGGAAAGATAAATAATCACGCAATGTTCGCGGGCCTGTCAAGCTAAAAACCCGTCGCGTTCAACAAAAAAAACACCGAAACACTCCAACGTGATGGAATGTTTCGATGCTTTTGATAAACCGGAACGGCTCGAAGCCAATATTTAGACTAGTTTTTCACAATTCGGGGACGTTTCTTTTCGGCTCCGCTCTTATCGAATGTAATGACAACCGGCGGGAACGAGGGCTTCGACTGTCCGGTTTTCTGAACGAGTTTCTTGACGGCAGGTTGGGCAGCTACCTGAATCGGGCGGCTGCCGACGATGATCGGAGCTTCGCCGGATGCCGCGGCCTCGTCCTCGTCGCTTTCCTCTTCGCCAGCCATTAGATCGTCAGCCGCTATGGCCTTGACCAGAGTCACCGGTTTTGCCAGCCTTTTTGCGAGATCGCTGTTCGGATTTCGGACGACCTTCGAACGCAGGACCTCATACACCTTTCCAGCGATTGCGGCGGCGTATTTTCCGCGTTCGCTCTGGCCACGCGTGATAACGACCACGGAATACTTTGGATCTTCGACCGGTGCGACCGATGCGAACAGGCCGACCCACGAACCTTTGCCAATGCACGAACCCGTTTTTCCGGCAACGCCCATTGACGCGTCAACACCCCGGCGGGCCGTTCCGTACTCGGCGGCGCCGACCATGCCCGGAATCACGCCCTCGACATTTCTCTGCGGGACATTTACCTGCTCACTGAGCTGGGGCTTGAATGCCGCTTTTTCGGACCGCACGCGGGGAATTTGCGGAACCACCTTTCTGCCGCCGTTCGAAATCGCGGATACCATTACCGCAAGCTGGAGCGGCGTTACTTCAAAATCGTCGCCGTGCGAATAAATTCGGGCGTTATTATTTCCGTAGGGCAATCGTCCGGCAGCCTCTCCTTCCGCGTTTATTCCGGTCGGCTCGCCAAGACCAAGACTTTTCGCGTAGCCGATCATTTTGGTCGAACCCATTTTCGTTCCGACCCGCTGAAAATAACCGTTATTCGACCGCGCCAGAGCGGCGTCTAATTTCAACCCGGATGTTGATTCGCCAATTCCGCCTTCTTCATTAATTATGTCTTCGCTGATGCCGGCTACACCGGTTACGAGTTTGATGGTCGAACATGGCTTGAAACTGTTTCGTATCGCCCAGTCCTGATTAACGATAGTAAGAACTTTTCCTGTCTTAGCTTCCATCACGACGACCGTGCCGGCATGGGAGCCGAGAGCATCGACAGCGGCCCGGCGAACCTGAAGGTCTTCACCGTCCGTATTATCGTTTTCGATGTTCCGGACCGTTTCCGTGCGAAGGCCGCGTTCGAATGCGAGTCTGCGTTCACGCGCTTCGCGGGCAGCCTGTTCGCGGCGGCGCTGCTCGGCCAATGCGGCCTGGCGGCGTTCTTCCGCGGCTCGTCTGCGGGCGGCTTCGGCTTTTCGCGATTCGGCAATCTTTTTCGGATCAAGCTTTTTCTTTGAATCCTTGTCGCGGGCCTTTTCTCTAGCTGTCAGTTTGTCGCGTTTGGAATCGTTTCGTTTTGCGGTTTCTTTGTCTTTGGCGGAGGTCTTAGACTTTTTCGCGTCTTTTTTCGTGATTCTTGAAGCCGTGTTATTCTTCTTCGAATTTTTCCTGGCATCCTTCGCACTCTTTTCGGTCTTCTTAGTGACGGTCTTTTTGGATGGGGAGGCCCTTTTTGTTTGAGCGTCGATGCCAAACGCAAAAAGGCAAATTATCATCAGAAACGGAAAGGAAAGCTTCATAAGACGGTTTTTGGAACACATTAACTTCATGTTTTACCTCGGCCCAGCTGGATTTCGATTGTTTTTGTGAGGAGACTCCGGAACGTTTTATCCGACTTGAATTGAATTGATTGTTCAAGAGTGTGCGAAAATGCTAAAT
>JANNGV010000457.1:0-2494 GCA_031404055.1 Chloracidobacterium sp. | reverse complement strand
GCCTGGTTACGGTGTTGATAAAGTTTTTTGCCGCTTCCTTTGAAAAAGCTAACTTACCGGCCGCCGATGGCGACGTGTCCATCAAAACACCGACAAAAACAGCCGGATTTGTTTTCTCGTCGGTGAAGAAAGTGACCTCTTGCGGCACTCCGTCTTCGAAGACCTGAAAATCAGCACGACCAAGGCCGGAAACAAGCAACTTTTTTTGCAAAACCGTGACCGGAAGTCTGACCTCGAACGTTTTGACCTGGCCCGCGTTATCCGTTGGTGTCGGTGTTGGCACAGGAGTCTGGGCCGAGACGCCCGAGACAAAGGCACATAAAGCCGCAAATAGGATTGAAAATAAAAAATTCGAACCGGTTCTCATATGATTCTGTATTAGAATTCGTCTGTATAGACGCATGTTTTCGATGCATGCAGAAAGGCGTCTGTTGCCTAAATGCAACTGGCAAGTATATCAAGAGCGCGGGAATATAACGAAGCCGTGAAGAATCGCGGTGTCTGGAAAGACTTTTTAGCCTTCTGGCGACCTTTGCGAAAAACTTCGAGCTCTTTGCGGTTGAAAAAGATCCTAATCGCAAATGACCGCGAAGGTAAGTATCGCAAAGTTCGCAGTGCTAGTATCTCGCAATTTTCTCAAGTACCTTAGAGCCTTGTTTACTTATCGTTTTTTATGGCTAGCTAATAAAAATGAATACGAATATTTTCAGGGAATACGACATTCGCGGAATCGTCGGCGAACAACTTACTGACGATACTGTCGCGATTTTGGGCAAAGCGATTGGGACTTTTTTTAACCAGAACGGAGCAAAGCGAATCGCAATTGGCTTTGACGCACGCAAAAGTTCGCCGACGTTTTGCAGGTTTTTGACTGAAGGCTTCAATCAAAGCGGTTGCGATGCGGTATTGATCGGCATGGTTCCGACGCCAGTTCTTTACCATACGGTTTTTACAAAGCCGGTCGATGGCGGCGTTATGATCACTGGCTCGCACAACCCGCCGGACCACAACGGTTTTAAGATATGCCTTGGCAAATCAACTTTGTTCGGTTCGCAAATACAGGAAATAAAAGAGATCGCACTTTCAGGTAATTTTGCGACCGGAAAGGGAAGCGTTGAAACGATAGAGGTGCTGGATGGCTATATAACGGACATTGTCTCTCGTATCGAGCTTGGCCCGCGAAAATTAAAGGCTGTGGTAGACGGCGGGAATGGAATGGGCGGTGTCACGGGCGTTCCGGTTTACGAACAGCTTGGCATCGATCTGATAAAGCTCTTTACCGAACCGGATTCGAACTTCCCGAATCATCATCCCGACCCGACCGTAACGGAAAACTTGCAGGACACGATCCGGGCCGTCCGCGAATCGGGCGCGGATATCGGTATCGCGTTTGACGGTGACGGCGATCGGGTCGGCATCGTCGATGAGAAAGGACGGATCATTTGGGGAGATGAACTGATGGTTTTGCTGTCGCGAACTATTCTAAAAGATCGTCCTGGCTCGACAATCATCGCCGAAGTTAAATGCTCGCAAAACCTCTTTGACGACATCGAGAAGCACGGGGGTGTGCCGATAATGTGGAAGGCGGGGCATTCAATCATAAAAGCAAAAATGAAGGAAACGGGTGCCGCGCTCGCCGGAGAAATGAGCGGGCATATCTTTTTTGCCGACAGGTTTTACGGTTTTGACGATGCGACTTATGCGGGAGCAAGGGTATTGGAGATATTGTCCAAAACGGATAAAAAGCTGTCTGAACTGCTCAGCGATCTACCCGAAACTTTTTCGACGCCGGAACTTCGGGTCGATTGCCCGGACGAAACGAAATTCGACGTAGTGGCGAAGATAGCTGCCGAATTCTCAAAAACGAACGATGTAATAACCATCGACGGTGCGAGAATAATTTTCGAGCACGGCTGGGGCCTTGTGCGTGCCTCTAACACGCAGGCGATACTTGTTTTGCGGTTTGAGGCCGATTCGGATGAACATCTTAAGTCGATTCGTGCTTTGGTTGAGGCAAAAGTCAAGGAACTGGTTTGATCTGTTCCGTTCCACCGACAGTGTCTCCGGGTGGCGATGTGGATAAGAGATCGGTCACTGCCATTCCCCGTTTTGACAAGACAGAGCTACCCGCTCGCGAAAAATCTCTTTTCGCTCCAGTCTGAGTTCATAAGTCTGGCACCGCGTTTGCAGAGCCTTACCAATAAATCGGTTCAGTGAATTGAATTCGTACGCCCAAGTCTAATCGATTAGGCCTGAGGGTGGATTCCCATTTTTCTATAGATGAGCAAACCTGGCCGGCTTGCGGAGTCGCAAAAGGCGGCGTAGCCAGTTAGTAAGACAGAATAGCGGCCGAAATGCCGTGGGTTAATTTGACTCGTTTTCGATATCGGAAACGTTATAGAACAAGGAGATTTCTAATGAAAGGATTAGTTTACAACGGTCCGCTCGATGTAAGCGTGGAAGAAGTGCCGGACGCAAAGATCGAGCGTCCGAC
>JANNGV010000456.1:0-2050 GCA_031404055.1 Chloracidobacterium sp. | reverse complement strand
ATAGGAAAAGGGTAAATCAGCCTGACTTTGCAGAAAAGCCTGAATCTCGTCCTCGGTTGGCTGACGCAGATAGAATTGGAACACGCCCGAAACCAATATCATGACGGCCGAAGATCCGGTCGAGTTCAATCTCGAAGGGATCAATCAGGTCCAGATGAAAGAGCAGATCGGACTAAACTTCGCCGCCGCTCTTCGCTCGTTCCTGCGTCAGGATCCGAACATCATCCTGGTCGGCGAAATCCGTGATTTCGAAACGGCCGAGATCGCTATCAAGGCTGCATTGACGGGCCATCTTGTTCTATCAACCCTGCACACAAATGACGCTCCGTCGACGATCTCGCGCCTGGTCAACATGGGTATCGAGCCATTTCTGGTCGCTACCAGCGTCAACATCATTCAGGCCCAGAGACTGATCCGCCGCGTCTGTTCGGAGTGCAAGGAAGAAACACAATTTCCGGTTGACGCTCTTATAGAAGTCGGCTTTTCGCCGGAGGAGGCTCCACAGATTAAAACCTACAAGGGCAGGGGTTGCGACGTGTGTCTTAACACGGGTTATAAAGGCCGCGTCGGACTTTATGAAACGATGGAAATTAACGATGACCTACGCGAACTTATAATCATCGGGGCCAGTGCTATCGAGCTGCGAAAGAAGGCCATTGAATCCGGCATGATAACGCTTCGCGGCTCGGGTCTGGCGAAACTGAGGCAGGGAATTACGACAGTTGAGGAAGTGGTAAAGGAAACGGTGCTCTAAAAGAGTTTGGAGGAAATATGGTAATAAGGGCAATTGCATTATCGTTAGCTTTATTGGTCGGCATCGGAACGATTATTCCGTTGGCGACGGATCTGGCCGAGGCGGGTCCGAAGAAAACCAAAAGATACAAAAAAAGCCAAAAGAAATATAAGAAGTATTCGAAACGCTGGTGGCGTCAATACCGGGCAAATCTGCGGCGCAAACGGGCGCTTCAGGCACGGCGGCGAGCGATTCGGCTTCGTCAGTTAAGACTTGCAAGGGTACGCGGAACGCAAACCGTTAAGCCCCAGACGACGGCGGTAAAAGCCAAACCGGTTGACGATAAGGCTCCTGCTCTGCTGCCGTCAGGCGAGGCTGCTCCGAACGGTTGGAGACGCGGTCAATCATCCGGCAGTGAGCTTCAGTTCAGCGTTGACGGCGGAAACGGCTCGGCAGCGATCTCGGTCGTTGGCCCGGCGATGGGCGAAACCGTGGATACCGGCCGCAACCGTGCGGTTGGAGGCGTTCCGACCACATCGCTCCGTCGCGAAGTTATTAACCGAATGGTTCGGGAGAACGGATGGGTTGTCAATGACTTCCAAAAGGAAATCGGCGGTAAGAACGTTTACGTAGTCGTTGCACAGTCGCAGGCCACCGGTGGCCGCGTTCATTCGCGAATGTTCTACTTTACGGAAGTTGACGGGCGTATCTACAGCGTCGCTACAAACTCACAGGCTGAAGCCGCGGAACGCGTTGCAGAAGAATCCGAAAAGGTTATCTTCTCGCTCCAAAACCGCGTTCGCCCCGTTCAACAGGCAGTAAAAGAGTAAATCGTGAATCGTAAATCGTGAATAGTAAATTCTAGAGAGCTGCTCTACATCTCCTATTCACGATTCACGATTTACGATTGACGAAACAAAAAAATATGAGCCTCGATCAATCTACAAACGAATCGACGATAACGCTTCCAGAGCTTCTTAGGAAGATGACGGACGCCGGCGGTTCCGATCTACACATCACCACCAATTCCCCTCCGCAGATGCGTGTTCACGGCCACCTGTCGCCCCTTACAGGCTTCGGCTCGATGACACCTGCCGATACCAAACGGCTTGCATACTCTGTCTTGACCGATGCTCAAAAGCACCGCTTCGAAGAAAATCTGGAACTCGATTTTTCCTTCGGTCTGAAGGGAATGTCACGTTTTCGTGCCAATCTGTTCAATCAGAAGGGCGCTGTCGGAGCGGTGTTTCGAGCTATCCCGTACGAGATCAAGACATTTAATGACCTCGGGTTGCCGAAGGTCGTTGCGGATATGTG
>JANNGV010000455.1:0-13325 GCA_031404055.1 Chloracidobacterium sp. | reverse complement strand
GTTTGAAGGGCTCATTGGTCTCAAATTTCGTAATAAAGAGAAGCCCGGTCGTAGGCTTGTCCGGCTCCATCGCAGGGTGCTTTACCATTAGCTCGAGATCACCCAAACGAGTCGAATGCGAGATAACCCCCTTCGCGTTCGCGGTGGTCTTTGGCTTCGCGTCACCATGATCCTCACCGCCATGGGCGAGTATCGCAGTAGGCGAGACAACCGTGAACAGGATGCTTCCTAGAATAAAAAGTCCAAAAAATCGCGCTATCTGACGTCTCATATACTAGAGCCCAATTGCAATAGCTATACCACTCATATTTTCCGAACTTTGCAGCATTAATGGAGTATTCGAGAAGACGATGTTGGCAAAATGTGTGAGAAGAGACAGGAGTAGTCTGTTTTCAAACACCAACGGCGGGCAGGCGGAAATTCAATTACCGTAACTATCTGATTTCAAAAACGGTATAAGGGGTTAATGGGAGAATTCTAACCGCGAGTTTCACAGGAGGTTTCGAAAAACCTTAGATAATGTTTATGGTGAATGGAAATTAATCAGAAAAACGATTGGCGTAGGCTATCTCTTTTGTAATAAACGCTGATTTGATGAACCTCGATACTCCCCCGTCTCGAAGACCAGTGATGATTCAAAAGGACCGTCAATGAGCATGTCAATGTGGGATAGTGAATAGCGGATGCTAAAGTCGCTTTTTGCAATTAATTTCTCGCTCGTATAGCCCGTATAGACGACAATGTGGAAGTTGTAACTTTTCAGTCTCAATAGAAGCTCCGCTAAAGAATTAGATTGATCAAAGGGTTCGCCTCCGAGAATTGTTACACCGTCGTTCTCATGGCGTTTTGAAAGGATCTCCTCGAGAATTGAGGAAATGGAAACCTGTTTGCCATTATGGCGACTATGGGTTTCGGGAACGTAGCAACCCGGACAACGCTGTATTGGTGTATTGCGACATTCTTTATTGACAAATGTCCTTTTCACCGCATCATTTAAATGATGGATAAGCATCAGGTGCCAAAAGTAAAAAAACTGGGGGTCTTTACACTGGCTCAAGGTAAGTCCGTCGGAATTAGTCAGCAAGACATATCCCGGCTTGTCGCGGCAAAGGACCTCGTTCGTCTCGGTCGTGGAATCTACCTCCATCCGAAGGCATCGCTGTATAAAGATGTGGGATTCCAAATTGCGTATTCAAAATTTGGGTCCGAATCAGCAATTGGGGGCCTTTCAGCTCTATATCATTATAACCTTGCCGAACAAGTGCCGGGAGAAATATGGGTAATGGTTCCTCCGAAGAAACGAACTCGAGAAACAGGCTATAAACTGATCCGAACAAAAACAAGGCTCGACAAACAGATCGTAAATGAAAAGGGCTATCGAATCGTCACAGTCGAACGGGCGGTTCTGGAGGCTCTAAAATTCATCACGAAAATAGGCGAACGAACGGCCATAAAGGCCGCCCGTGAAGCTCTTGCAACAAGAAAAACTACAGAAGCAAAGCTTGTAAAAGCAGCAAGAGAACTTGAGCTAGAATCGGTACTGGCCAAACATCTGGAGGTCATCGTGCCATGACCACAAAAGCAAAAGGCACTTCCATAAGACAAAGGCTCATAAACCTTAGTCTTGAGATCGGTGTACCGTTTCAGAATCTTGAAACAGCGTTCATTCTCGAACGCCTGGTTGCACGGCTGACCTCTGACTCAGAACTTCAAACGCATCTTGTATTTAAAGGCGGATTCATTGGGCTCAAAGTCTATAACTCTGCCCGATACACGATTGATCTCGATGCCTTGGTTGTAAAGGCAGATGTCGGGTCGATCCTAGTCTGCTCCAAACGAAGTGTCGCGGCCCGCCGTGTTGATGCTGGCTTGTCTGCATCCGGTTTTGCACAACTTCGAATCTGACGACATCCTGCGGCGGTCGACGCTCGTCGGAATCGCTTTGGGTGCCAATCTTGGCGGTATTTCCACGCCCATTGGAATCGGTCCGAACGCCATTGCCATCGCCTCGATTTCTGAAATAAGTCATATTTCGTTTCTCGGCTGGATGAGTTTTGCTTTACCACTTTCAGTCGGGATGCTTCTTGTCGGTTTTGCGTTAATTTGGTTTCGCGTCGGGCCGGGCAAGGCGATTGGACAACCAAAGTAGGACACCTGAACGGATTAGTCCCCGACAACAAAAATCCTCAAAAGCTAGAGGCGGGAGAATTCGGTTTTATACTGGTTCTCGCGGGAACGATCTTACTTTGGCTGACCGAGCCTTTGCACGGTGTTTCGGCAAACGGCACGACACAGGATTTCGTCTATTGCTATTGTCTAAAGCTCTAAATAAACGTCCAGATACAACTCCGCCATCGACCTCGCCGCGCCCATAACGCCCTGCTTGCTAACTTTTCGTAAGATTCCCCTTTTTACATAAGTTTTTGATCAATGGATTATGAAATCGTACGGTTGCAGAGAATGATGACGAAACCATCTTGTGATTGTCTTCAACGTCTCACAATTGACTGATATCCAGGGAGAAACTAGAATACTTGGATACCGCTTACCGCCGAATCCGTGACCTAAAAGGAGGATTTCTTATGTTTAATCTCGAAAGCCGATTCGCTTTTTCGATTCTATCTATCTTTATGGTTCTTCTCGCTTCGCAATTTTCTTCGGCGCAGCTTCGCTTGCCGTTGCCTAGTCAAAACGCGACTGTTAAGCAGACTATCGGCGTTACGGACGTGACGATCACCTATAGCCGTCCCGGCGTGAGGGGGCGCACGATTTGGGGCGACCCGCCGGCTAGCTCCGCCCCAAAAAGCGAGGCATCGCTCGACGGACAAACCGACGGGCTCAACGGCACGGCTCTCGTACCATACGGGCATATGTGGCGCACCGGGGCGAATACGGCCACCGAGTTTGTTGTCTCCGACGATGTTTTGGTTAACGGACAGCAACTCGCCGCTGGAAGTTACACTCTCCATTCGATCCCGGGCAAGAACGAGTGGACTTACATCTTTAACGGCCCGTCTAACCGTTGGGCAAGCCCCGGCTATGACGCGAAAAAGGACACCTTACGTGTCAAGACGAAACCGGAATGGGTCGCTGATAGTCAGGAGACTATGATTTTTATGATCGATCCGGCTGTGGACAATACCGCAACGGTTAATCTTCGTTGGGAAAAGATTCGCGTACCATTCACCATAGAAGTCAAGGATATGTCCGCTCTGGTTATATCTAAGGCACGAGCATCTGTCCCCGCGGCAAAGTCCGATGATTGGAGCACTCCGTATCGGGCAGCTCTTTACGCGAAACGAAACAAGTTTACCGAGGATGCCAACAAGTGGTTCGAGCAGTCGCTAAAAGCAGTTGACGTTTCAATCGCGGCTAAAGAGACCTATCAAAACCTCGTTGGAAGAGCGAACATTCTAATCGAATCAGGCAAAAAGGCCGAAGGTCTTGAGGCGGCAGACAAGGCAATCGCCCGCGGAAAAACGGATAAGGCCGACACGACAGCCTTCGAAAAACGCATTGCCGACATTAAGGCTGGCAAAATTTAGCGGAACTCTGGGTGATTGATTTTACGTCGAGCCTGGGAGTTCAAGCCCAGGCTCTATGACTTTTGTGACCGTGCGACGCCGAAGCGATACGATGAAGATTCTGATTGCCGGGATGGGAAATGTCTTGCGTGGCGACGACGGCTTCGGGATCCGCGTCGTGGAGGCACTGTCGTCAGCCGCAAATTTTCCCGACGGCGTAAAAGTTTACGAGGCCGGCATCGGCGGGATCGCGCTTGTGCAGGAGTTGATGAGCGGTTACGACGCGCTCGTCCTGATCGACGCTATCGACAAGGGGCGCGAACCCGGAAGCTTGTTCGTTGTCGAGCCTGTCGCGCATAAACACAAAACCGATGAATTAGAGTTGCATCAATCCATGGTCGATATGCACTACGCCGATCCGTCCAAGGTGCTCATGCTTGCAGAGGCATTGAATGTGCGTCCGCCCAAAGTGTGTTTGGTCGGATGCCAGCCGGAATATGTTGACGATGCGGTAGAGCGCTTGACGCCGTCCGTCGAACGCGCCGTTCCGCTTGCCGTGAATGAAGTCCGGAAATTAGTAAACGAACTTCTAACTATAACTAATTATTCGACAACTTAGCGATCTTTGCCTCGACTCCTTCTGCGATCTCGTCTTGCCTGAAAAGCTTCCATAACTCGACCGATCGCCTGTACATCGCTAATGCTTCGGCCTTTTTGCCAATTTTTGCATAGGCATCTCCATACTTATTCAGGACCTGGGCCTCGATGGATTTGCGGCCGATCCGGCGTATGAGATCGAGAGCCTGTTGATAATGCGCGAATGCTCGCCGCCGCTCGCTGAGATTCATATAATCGTCGCCGATCTGAACGAGGTTGTGGGTTTGCTCAGGTTTGTCTTTCGCTTTGAGCCAGAGCTTTCGGGCACGCAGATCGTAAGCGAGAGCGGCTTTGAAATCGTTATCCCTTCGTGCGTAAACGCCGTGAATCACATGAGTGAACGCGGCGGAACGCGTGTCGCCGATTCGCTCCCAGATCGCCAGGGCTTTGGCAAAATACTCTTTTGCCTTGTCGAATTGCTGCATTCGCTGATAAGCGAACGCGATCGAGCGCAGAGTGTTTGCCTCATCTGTCGGCAGCCGAAGTTCTCGCCAAATTTCAACCGCTTTTTCATAAACCTGAATAGCGTTGATACGGGTTTCCGGCTTTTGACGAAGTCGAATTGCTTCCTGTTGAAACCCTACGGCCTTGAGTACGCGGGCATCACGCTCATTGATCTGCCTGAGCGCCGTGATCTCGATCTTGTATTTGCCGGGGCCAGCGAGTTCCGACGCCGTAAACACATCAATGCGATACTTGCCAGTCGAGGCGGCGCCAATTCTGGCTTCTTCCATGCCGCGCTCACTGGTCGGGGCGTCAAATGTACCGAGCGACCTCGACTCCGGGTCCAGAACTTCGGTCAGCACATCAACGTCGGTTTGGGTGACCGCGACGGCAAGATACATTCCCTTTTCGAGATTCACGGTGTAGCTGTGCCGAGCCTTACCGGCAATTTTCACTGTTAACGGACGACCAACTTTCAAAACAGTCGAGTCGGCTGCAGTTTGCTGGGCCGTGCCGCTATTACAAAAAACGAACAGGGCAAATACGAGGCCGATTTTAGGGCGCAGCCCAAACTTTCGATAAGGGTTCATGATTCCAAATTTATCACATAATTGCGGATTGAACGGTAGCATGGCAACGGAGCCGGATGTTAGTTTCAAATTTCGAACTAATTGACTATATTTGATTCAACGATGCACTTAATGCCTGTAAATTCACCAGACTCAAATCCAGTTTTGGCGGCACTGACAGGAGTTTTCACGCTATGGGCCGCTGTCTTGCTCGTAACGTTGTCGTTATCTTTGCCAACGCGGGCTGACAATCCGCAGTACGGCGGGTCGGTCGTCGTCGCGATCTCAACCGATCCCGGCGGGCTTAACCCTGCGATCACGAGTCAGGGCGGAGTTCAAACCATCTGCGGCTCTATCTTCAGCGGGTTGGTCAATCATAATTTTGATCTTGAACCCGTCCCGGATCTCGCTCTCAGTTGGGAAGTATCGCCGGACGGACGCGTTTATACATTCTATCTCGCGCCGAATGCTGTGTTTCATGACGGCAAACCGGTCACCTCGGCCGACGTGAAGTTTACGTTCGACGACGTGCTTATGAAATATCATTCGCGAACCCGCGCGTCGATCGGCAACAACCTTAAACAGATTACGATGCCTGACGAGCACACGGTCGTCTTCGAATTCGACAGGCCATACGCCGCGTTTCTGGCTCTGGTCGATTCGACCAACACTCCAATTCTTCCCGCGCATATCTACAAGGATACCGATCCGCTCACAAATCCCGCCAACGTGAAGCCGATCGGCAGCGGGCCGTTCAAATTTGAAGAATGGGTGAAAGGCGATCACATTTCGCTGATAAGGAACGAGAGTTATTTCAAGACCGGTAAACCCTATCTTGATCGCGTGGTTTATAAAGTGACGCCGAGCGCGGCAACCGCCTCGATCGCTTTCGAAACCGGTGAAGTCGATTATTTTCTAAACCCGTCCGCTCTCGATTACGAGCGTATAAACAAACTGGAAAACGTCGTCGTCACCGACAAGGGCCGCGAGGGGTTTGCCACGGTCGAGACGATCGTTCTGAATAACAGCCGCGGGCCGCTGTCTGATGTCCGCGTGCGAAGGGCTCTTGCTTACGTCGTCGACAAAGACTATATCGTCGATAAGATAGCGTTTGGTAGGGCAAAGCCGGCGACGGGGCCGATTTCAAGTCTTCTCAAATGGGCATACAATCCGGATGTCGAGAAGTATTCGCGAAATCTCGACGAGGCGAACCGGCTGCTCGATGAAGCCGGGTTAATGCGCGATCCTAGCGGCGAAAGATTTCAATTGAATGCCGTTTACCCCGCGTCCTACGCGAAAATCATCGAGGCCCTGCGCGATCAGTTTCGCGAAGTTGGCGTGATCCTAAATCTGAATCAAATGGAGTTCTCGGCGGCGGTCGATATGGTGTATGTAAAGAAGGATTTCGATATCGGCTTTGCTTCGTTTGAGAACGGCCCTGACCCGGATATTGGAGTCAAACGGACGCTCGTTTCCGCCAACATCGGACCGATACCGTTTTCGAATGGGGCAATTTATCGCAATTCGAGAATGGACGAATTATTCAGTCTAGCCGCCGCCGAAATGGATAAACAACGTAGGGCCGCGTTGTATTTCGAGGCTCAGCAGATCGCCCTAAACGATGTGCCGTACCTGTGGCTGCATGAACCACTTTCCGGCACCGCCTACGACGCGGGACTGAACGGAATGTACACCTGGAACGCGAAGTCCAACGTCTATTTCGCCCAGGATGCGTGGTGGTCAAACCCTGCGCGTTCGGACCGGTTAAAAACTCAGACATCTCGACGTCAAACATATTTCTTTGTCGCGGCAGCTGCTTTGACGGCCGTTTTACTGCTTTTTCTTTTACGCCGCAGGCGAATGAAGCGCTCATCAAAGTGAACCTCCGAATTGTATAGCTCTCGCCTTTGGGTCGAGCCAATTGTTCAGTACGTCCGCCAGGATGTTTATCGAGAGCACTAGAATGGATATCGCGAGGCACGGGAATACAACCATCCACCAGCCGTCGCGGATGAAGTGCTGGCCGTTGTGCAGCATCGCGCCCCAGCTTACGCGGTTTGCGTCGCCGATGCCGATAAAGTCGAGGGCGGCTTCGAGGAGGATGACGTTGCCGACCATCAGCGTGACATTCGTGATGATAACCGGCATCGCGTTCGGAATTATCTCGCGGAACAAAATCCTCGCTTCGGACGCGCCCATCGCGCGCGATGCTTCAACGAACGGCCTTTCTTTTAGAGATAGAACTTCGGATCGGACCAGGCGGGCGGTCGTTGTCCAGTAAGTCAAAGTCAGTATCAGTATCAGATTGATCATCGAGGAACCAAATAGCGCGACGATTACCAGTGCAAGAAAGAATTTTGGCGGGATTAGGATCAGCTCCGTGAAACGCATAAGCAGATCGTCAAGTCGGCCTCCTGAAAACCCCGCGGCGGCACCAACGATTACGCCGATCAGGCCACTCAGCAACGCCACGGATATTCCTATCACAATCGACGTGCGTGCGCCGTGAACTACGCCGCTAAAAACATCCTTTCCCAGATCGTCCGTGCCAAAGAAATGCTTTGAGGAAGGCTGCTGAAAGGTCTCGTCCGTGCTTTTCAGGGGATCATGCGTGGCTACGATATCCGCGAGAAGCGCAGACGCGACAAAGACAGTGAGAAAGGAGGCCGCCAGATACGCAATCTTCTTTCTACCTATGTCACGGCGAAATCGAATCAATCGCTGCTTGGTGTTGAAAGCATCTTTGCCCATTTAGCTGTATCGGATTCGCGGATCGACGATCGGGTAGATCATGTCCACCAAAAAATTTACAAACGCAACGCTGACCGAGATTATCAGTAGAATACCAAGCAGGATCGGATAATCACGTGCCTCTACGGCGTCGAGCATCAGTCGCCCGAGGCCTGGATACGCGAATACCGTCTCAACCAGCACGGCGCCGCTCAACAGCATTCCCAGATCGCTGCCGATAATCGTGAGGATGGGAAGCAGCGCGTTGCGAAGCGCGTGCCCGTATAAAACTTTGTTTTCGGCCAAACCTTTTGCCCGTGCGGTCGTTATGAAGTTCTCGTTAAGTACGCTCAGCATTTGTGCCCTCGTGAGCCTCAGAATCTGGGCGATCTGAACGAACGCGAGCGTCGCGACGGGCAAGACGAGGTGAAACAAGACATCCAGAAAATACTCCGCTCCGCTAAGATTTCGCCCCGCCGAGGTCATCCCCTGCGCCGGGAATAACCCCAGATAAAGCGAGAAAATAAGTAAAAGAATAAGCCCGATGGAGAACGACGGAACCGAATGCCCGATCAGTGAAATCGAATTTACGAGCCGGTCGTATAACGAGTTTTCACGCCGCGCAGTCTCAACACCAAGCCATAGACCTACAACCGACGCAATAAATATCGAACTCAAGACAAGCAGCAGCGTCGCCGGCAGGCGAACGAATATCACCGAACTCACCGGCTGTTGATGGCTGAGTGAGTAGCCCAGATCTCCTCGGAGCACGTTCGAAACGTAAACCCAAAGCTGGGTAACCAAAGGCTGGTCAAGGCCGAACTTGGCACGAATAATCCGGTAATACTGGTCGTCCCCGCTTTGACCGGCAAGATAAGTGACCGGATCGCCGGGTGCCAGATGGATCAGCGAAAAGTTTATTACTATCAGAACTACAATGAGTATCGCAGACTGAAAAAACCGCCGCGCGAGGGCGAGAAGCCGATTGAGGGAAAAGAATCTCTTGATGCTCATGCGATACTGTCTGGGCCGTTCGTGGACTCATCAAAGGCTGCTGCTAGTGATCTTATTTACGAAAAGTAACTTCGTCGAATTATAACGTGATTCGGGTTATTAACCTTCTGCCGGCAGTCAAAAAAGGCCGCCTCGAATGGCAGCCTTACTCGGAAACATACTGGCTTCGGGCGATCACCTGCCCGGGATCAACCACGCGGCAGTAGCGCGGACAAAGGGCTACGACTTCAATGCTGATGGCCGCCAGACGCGACGCAGGGCGTAGCATTCGGGCTGTGGCAATCGCAGTTTGGATCGTCGCATTCGTAGTGGCCCGGTTTGAGCATTCCGTCGAATTCATCCGCAAAACGGCGGCCGCCTTCGCGTACACCGGCGGGCGTTAGCTCGTAACGGTCCGCGAGATCGAGTTCAACCAGATTCTTCTTACTCAGGTGCGAAAGGTTAGCAAGTAGCGTGTCGTCATCCGCATCGAGGAAACGACGCAGGTCGGCAATCGTGATTTTCTCTCCAAAACCCTCGCCGCGCATCCAGTACATCACCTGCAGTATCTCATCCTGCCAGAAAATGTCCGGCTTCCCCTTCGCTGTAATACGGTCAACAGATTCGTCGTTCATTGGTCCGATGTCAACGCGTCAAAAGCAACTTTCACAACTCCATTTTCCACTTTAACCGCAAGGGATTCAAGCTTCAAAGCGGCGTCGTTCAAGCACTTTCCGCCTCGCCGCAGATCGTACCCGTACGCGTGGCACAAACATGTGAGAATACCGTCCGCAAGAGTTGAGTTTTCTAGTGACTGATCGTCCGCTGGGCAACGATTCTGAAATGCATTGATGCTGCCCGCCACATTGCTGAGTAGGATGTTGATTCCGCCGATGTCGAGAATCCGAAACTCATCTGCCGGAAGCTGGTCCGTGCGCACGATCGGCATCATGAGACTGCCGTTGGCCTGTGCCTGCACGCTTCGCAGCGGCTGGATCTGCACAAGATTGATCGGTTTAGGTTCGGCGATCGTCTCGTCGTATTCGACGTCAAGCAGATCCGGCACCGCAAGATGCAAAACTTTTTCGATCTCTCCCGTCAAAATAGCGGTTGAGACGGTCGCCGTTTTCGCTCCGCCGATCAGCCGGAGTTTCGCCACGCCGTTGCGCAGATCGATCAACTCGACGTCGGCTCCATATTCCTTCAAATTTTCCCGAGCCTCGCCGAGCGCCGACTCCAGTCGTGATTCCGTTGACTGCGGCAGCAGGTCATGCACCGTCAATACAGCTTTTACAAGATCGTCCCTGCCAAGCGCGTCGAGAATTTCCCGGCCATCTGCATGATTCGACAAATGGCCTATAATCCTTTCGAGCGCCGCATGGTGTAAATCTAGAAGCGTGTAGACCAGGGCCCTGACGTGGTTGCGGACATTCTCGTCAGGATGCTGCTCGATCGATTCGAGCAGTATTTGTATCTGCTCGAATGCATCGCTTTCGATTGGGTCGGTTGCTTGTTCGGACATATCGGTCAAAAGGCGGTCACCGAATCACGGACAATTTGGACAAACTCCGGGAAGCGAGCTTCGATTTCGGGACTGCATTCGAAACCGATGTTGGTATCGACCGGCTCAAGCTCGAAAATCTCGACATCCGGCGGCAAAGCCTTGAAGTAGTGCAAAATGGATAACAAATTGTCCAAACCAATTATACCCGTTACCGATTCGGCCACGCACGCCTGCACGACTTCGTCATCTAGCAGCGGAAAATCGTACTTGTAAAAATTCACGGTCCCCGGTTCGCGTCCCTCACGCTCAACTCCCGTGATAAAAAGCACCTTATCGTACTTCCCGGGCGAATCCTGAAACCATTGCAGCACCGCGACGGCGCCGAAACTCAGGTTTTCAAGATCGACAATGGGCGGCCAGGTTTCGTTCTCAAGATGTGCGAGGAGGATCTGTCCAAACGAGAGATCTTTCAAGTTCGGGTGGCCGACCCCGGCGATAAGCATTGTATCCATCTGCTCTAGTAAAAAAGGCGGGTCGAGCCCGCCGAAAGTTAGTGTTCCCGATGGACTTCGAGCCTTTGGCTATCCGTCTACCCCGCAAGCGCAGGTGTTTATTTCCCTGACAACTTTGTGCTCGCCGGCATAGATATGCGTGGTACACGGCATGCACGGATCAAAGCTGCGCAAAGTTCGGAGCAGATCAATCCCCTTATAGTTTTCCGCTTTATCGAACTCTTCCAGTATCGGTGTATTCAGCACAGCTTCTTCGTACGGCCCGGGTTTATGCCAGGCATCCTGCGGCGACGCGTTGATCGTTGACGGTGTAATTATCTGGTAGTTCGTGACGAGACCCTTGTCGAGTTCCATATGATGCGAAAGGAACCCACGGCCGGCTCCCCAGAAACCGACGCCAACGCGATTGGATTTCGGAATCTCGTACGGCGTGCTTACCTCCGTATGCCCCTTCTTCAGCATATCTAGCCCCCGCAGCCAATCGTTCATGGCGACCAGCGCCGTGTAAGGCAGAGCGTACGCACGGGCGCGATTTCGCTCGAAAGTATTCCAATCGTTGGGAATCTTCCATTCAAGATCGGTTTCCGGCATGGCACCCTTCGGTAACCGCATTTTCAGGCTCGTTCCGGTTGATTCGAGAAACTGATTCGGCCGGATCTTTTTCGCTGCGGCAGTATTCCAAACGCGAACGTACGCGCCAGCTTCGAAAACCTGTCGGTCCCATCTGGGGCTCGTGGCCCACGTGTATTTTTCTTTCCAGTTTTGTCCCTGCGGCCGTGGAAGTGTGGTCTTGTTCCACGGATGATAGGGCGATAATGGCGAGCCGCTCGGGTCGGTTGGGTATTTCAGATCGCCGTTTCCGTTCGACCACTGTTCATAAAATGAGTGATCGATGAACTCTTCGATACCGAGGTTCAGGTTCTGCAAACTGGTGGTTACGAGTTCGCCGCCGATAATCGCTCCAGGCGTCGCCCAGCGCTTATCGCCCCACTCGGCGCAGTTTTCGTATGTCGCGTCGTATGTGTCGGGGTCGTCCCAAATGCCGAGATCGACCATGTTCTTCGCCCGCATGCCGACCTTCCTATAATCGGGATTTGCGTCGTAGAAAAATTCTGTGATGTCATCCCAGATCGCGACGACCTTTTTCGAATAATCGAAAAACTGCTGCAGCCGAACATATACCTCGTTGAATACTTGTAAGGTGATCGTCGTGCTGACGCCGCCGGGAACGAGTGTTTCGGGATGCGGGTATTTGCCTCCGATGACGACATAGGCTTCACGAGCGACACGCGTCATGTGCAGGGCTTCGAGATACAGATTTCCCGAGAGCGGATTCATGTCCCGCATCAGTTCACCCATCGTCGCGTAACCGTGCATAGCTGCGCCCGGAGCCGCCGTCTTGACTGCCTTTTCCCACAGACTCGGGGTCGTGGCCTTAACGATCAGCTCGGAGTAATCGGGGCCGGCAAGCAGGAAAAGATGCAGTGGATGGTCATAAAGAAATTCGAGCGACAAAAGCAGATTGCGAACGATTATACCCAAAGGCGGCGGCTTGATCCCGAACGCCATCTCGATCCCAAGTGCCGCGGTTGCAGAGTGAACACCGCCGCATACGCCGCACGCGCGACTGGTTATAAATATTGCGTCCCGCGGATCGCGCCCGCACATTATGATCTCGTACCCGCGAAACAGCGTGGCCATCGAGCGCGCCTCGATGAATTTGCGATCCTCTAAATTCGCGACGCCGTGAAACGCAAGAGCTCCGGCGACGCGCGTCACCGGGTCAAAATCGACATCTTTTATGTAGCCATTGCGGTTGAGCAACTCGCGCACTGTTTCGTACGGCATCTGTTCGACCTCACCTACCGACGTGATGACATTCTTTGTCGAATACGGGTCGCGGATGCCGCCCTTCAGAAAAGCTTTGCCTTGGCCGTCAAATTCGATCGGCAGATTTTTGAAGCACATAATTTTTATTTTGCGGGCAGACCGAACCAAATCACGCCTGCGGCGGCTGCTTGGACGGCGCCTTCATAACGCTTCCCGGCTTGACCGTCTTTCGAAATTGCATCTTCTCATACAGAAAATGTATGGCACGGCTTGCGACAGAAGGTTTCATCTCCGAGCTCCAACCGCTTGGTATGAAACCCTGTTCATCCCAACGTGATTCATTATTCTGATAGTGCATCGTCATTCGCCGCAGCCGCCTAACAACGGCGCCATAGCTCCGGGATAAATTCGTAGAGACGCTCGACCCGGGTGGCGTGGCATAGAATGGCGCGAATTTATCGGGGAAGCCAGGCATGGTACAACCAATACAAATGCCGCCGGTGTTCATGCAGCCTCCCATGTGGTTGATTGCTCCGCGTTGAACAATATTGCACTGCACAAC
>JANNGV010000454.1:0-1829 GCA_031404055.1 Chloracidobacterium sp. | reverse complement strand
CGGCGTTTACGCAACGGCGACGCTGGTCGGCGGAACGTGGCGGCGGAGCATTACAAATATCGGCGTGCGCCCGACCTTTGAAAACGATGCCGAGCCATCTATTGAATCTTATTTATTTGATTTCGATGGCGATCTCTACGGCGACGTTCTCCGCGTCCGCTTTCTGCACCGGATTCGCGACGAGCGTAAGTTTAACGGCATAGACGAGTTAAAGGCACAGATCGAGAAGGACTCGCGGCGGGCATTGAACTATTTCCGCCACGAGGGCGTACGGAATATGCTCGAGATCTTATAAAGCAAAGCGAACGTACCGTTTTTGCATCGAAACGAGCTTGAGCGACGAAGTATTAAGGGGATGAACGAAATTAAAAATAATAAAGCGTTGGCAGCCGTGAAATCGGCCGACGAACTCCCGGCAGCGAACGGCAATGGCTCGCACACCATGGTGCCGACCGTAACTTTGCCGATAGCGAAGCAGATTTCGAACGAAGAAATGATCGCCGAAGAGCGTCAGCTTGCGGCGACGGAAAGCGATATCGGCGGACGGTATTTGGGTTTTCGCGGTTATTTGCGGATATTTCAGGTTTCGCGGGTAATCGGGATGCTCGCGTTGTATCTATACCTCGATCAGTACGACATTCACCATGAGGGGCAGCGTAAACATGCAAAGGGCCGCATGCAGGCGGCGGAACGCCTGACGCGGATGGCTGTTTACGGAGAGAAATTGTATGCCGTACGGTCGTGGTTTTTTCACGGTTTTATGCTTGTGTTGCGGCGGCTATTTATCGGAAACGACGCGAATAAGGAAGCGAATCAGGAAAAGCAGGCGGTTTGGCTTAAGGAGCAGTTGATAACGCTTGGGCCGACGTTTATCAAGATAGGCCAGTCAATGGGAACGCGGGCTGATCTGCTTCCGCTGCCGTTTGTCGTCGCCCTTGGCGAACTGCAAGACAATGTGCCACCATTCCCGAATGAGGTCGCGTTTGCCCGCATCGAAAAAGATCTTGGCCGCAAAATCAACGAAATTTATGCTGAGTTTGAGCTTGAGCCGGTCGCGGCGGCGTCGCTAGGGCAGGTTTACCGAGCACGGCTTTTTACCGGCGAAGAGGTTGCGGTTAAAGTCCAGCGGCCAAATCTCGAAGCCGTAATTAAAGGCGATATCGGCATTCTTCGAAGCGTTGCCAAATTTGCCGAACGGTTTCCGCAGCTCAATGAAAATGCTGATTGGTCGGGAATGCTGCGTGAATTTGATGTGACGATCCACGAAGAGATGGATTACGAGGCGGAGGGCCGCAATGCGGAAACATTTCGCGATCATTTCAAGAACTGGCCGAATGTTCACGTCCCGAAGATTCATTGGAACGCGACCACATCGAAAGTGCTGACGATGGAATTCATCCACGGCACAAAGGTCACTGACCTTGCGGAACTTGAGCGGCTGACGGTTTCGCCGGAGAAGGTAAATCGCCTGCTGATAAAGACTTACCTTAAACAGCTTCTCGAGGACGGATTCTTTCACGCCGATCCGCATCCCGGCAATCTGCTTGTCATGCCCGACGGACGCCTAGCGTTTTTCGATTTCGGAATGGTTGGCCGCATCACGCCGCAATTGCAGGCAAAGATGATCGACGCCTTCTTTCATGTCGTCAGCAAGGACCCGGGCGGGATTGCTCAAGACCTGATCGATCTAGATTTTTTGAAGCCCGGAACGAATCCGAATAGGCCGCGCGGATCGCCGAATTGCCGAAAAGGGGCCGCCGCGTTCGTCGGTTGAAGTCGGGGATCGGTTGTGGCAGAATGAGGCGAGTCGCCGAATTGAGGAGGTGGTG
>JANNGV010000453.1:0-5123 GCA_031404055.1 Chloracidobacterium sp. | reverse complement strand
ACCTTAAGATATGAAGTGAAAACTCTTCAGAGAATATAACTAAATCAACGATTTCTACTGACTAGAACGCAACTCCGGTCAGAAAGTTTCAAAACTGATTCCGGTTCATGATAATTTTAGCGACGCAAATCTAGTTAGTTGTAGTGATTGTGCCCGCTCCGCGAAGACGGACTTCCCCATCGGCAACCTTGAAAGTATATTTAGGGCCTCCGGAACCAAAACGCCATAGGCCTTCGTTAACTACTGTAGGCATCCGCAGATCTTCGATACCAAGGGCGTCGACGTTTGCGCTTATATCTGCGTTGTAATTTTCCGGAACGGTCAAAATAAAACTGCCGTCAACCGAATTGCCTGTAATTTTTGAGAACTGGCCTTCAAGATAAACATCGCCGTCAACCGTTTTGGAATCGAGCTCACCGCTAAAGCCGATAACGCGGACCTGTGCGTCAACAGATGAAAGATGCAGCTTGCCGTCTGAGTCGCGTACATTTATGGCCTCGTCCACACCATTCAGCTCAATGTCGCCGGAGACGCCGTCAAGCCGTATCTCGCCGTTTGTAACTATCTTTAGATTCGTTTTTTTGGGTACGAAAACTTCGATTCGCACCATTTCAGAGTCGCCATTAAAATAGCCGTTTCTATTTTCTTTACTGCTGTTAGTGACCTTCAAATTAACAAACGAATCGTTAGAGTCTTCGGTGACGGTGACCGGCGTGCGATTACGTCTTCCGGCAATCTCGGTCAATACATATTTGACTTCGGGCCTGTCCCAGCCGCGGACCTTTACACTGCATCCTTTCGCCTCGATCGTTACTTTAGGCGTTCCTTTTACGGCAAATGTGTTAGTTTTTTTCTCAATAAATGGGGCGGCGGTTGTCCAATTCGCCGCCCGCATACGGGCCAAAGCCTCGTCCTGGCGGGTGAGGCCCTCTTTTATATTTCGTTCAAGCTCTTCCCCATTGATTTTGAGTTTTTCCAGATTTTCTAGCTCAATTCGTCGCATCTCCGGAGCGATACGGGCAAGCTCTTCTTGCGCCACCTTAAGCCCCGCAGCAGCCGTTTTGCTGGCGTTCTTCACGGCTTTTGCTACTTCTTTGTCCATTTTCGCTACATTCATCGCCTGAGCTTCCTCGTCGCTGTCCCAGTCCTCATGGTCGCTTTTATTCTTTTGCGGAAGAAGGTCTGTCGCTGGGTTTGTGGATTTGCCGTCGTTTTTTCGTCCGATCGCCAGCCTGCCATTCACGCTGTTCAGCCTAATCTGAACTTCGCCGCTGCCGACCTTTCCATAAAGGTCGCGTCCTACATATTGACCCTTGCGGACCGGGAGGCCGAAATCGTTTGTAATATTGCCGTTTAACGAATCGGCCTTGATCGTTGCGTTCGCGTCCGAAGGAATCGTCAGGCTGACCCGCCCGTTCACCGTGCTCAGGTTGATCTTGCTGCCCGTTTCAAGCCTGTCGAAATCGGCGTTTACCTCTCCGTTGACGGTCGAAAGGTTTGCCGCCCCTCGCAAATTCAGCGCCTGTACGTTTCCATTGACCGCGGAAATTTTAGTGAAGTTGACAAAATTGGAAACCGTGACCGAGCCGTTAACGGTCTCTACCTCGTCCAGGACAGCCGTTTTGGGTACCCAAAGCCGAAACTCAACTTCTAGCTTCCGGGACCTGTTCTCATTACGACGATCGCTCGACTTCCAGCTCTTATAATCCGTCTGGACGCTAAAACTGTCCGCCCGCGATTCGACCTTAATGTCGACGTCGGCAAGAGTTTCCTTACTGTCCGCGATCTTTGTTGCTTCGAGCCGGACCTCATTTTTATCCCAAGCTTCGACAACTACCGATCCGTTAACATTCGATACGCTGACCCTACCGTTAGCGTTTATCGGATATGACTGTTCGAACTTTTCAATCTCATCGCCCTGTATGGTCTGGGCTACGACAGTGTCGCTCTGATTAATATCAGAGATCTGCACAGGCGTTTCGTTATTTGATGAAAACATCAGTCCCGCAAAAACTATCGAGTATAACCAACTCATAGGTACTTTCTCCTTTGGACAACTTGTTGGGGTGTTTTTCCCGTATCTACAAACAAAACACCACTCATTTCGGATTTATGACAGGTTTTTTTTTCGAAAGCGGGTTCGGTTCAAAAAAATTTATTGAAGGTATCAAATAACTATAATCCTCGATTACGCGATAGGGCCTTAAGGCGCTTCTAAATAGACCTATATCTTATAGAAGCGGTCTTCTGACCGCCTGTAAAGTTATAAAAAGCAACAGCGGTCAAAGACCGCCTCTAAACGACGCTAATATTTTATTTAATTTATCTCTGATGCGTAATCTGGGGTACGTGAACCCTTCAAGATCTAAAGGCACGCGTCAAAAAAGTTACGGAACGTCAGGCTCCGTAACTTTTTTTGCAGTTTAAAATGTTCGTTCGGCAATTTCTATTTCGACGGTTTTTCCTTGCGCTCCTCGGCGAAGAGGATCGGTGCGACTATCGGACGGTAGGTTTCGCTGATCTTGATATATGAGTCCTCGCGCAGGCTCGACATAAATTTCTTGGACGCTTCGGGGGCCTTTTCGGACATTATCGCAAGGCGGATTTGGCTCTCGTCAAATAAAGACTCGCTGCTTGCCTGATCGCGGGCATCTACCCTTAGGATGATAACGCCGACGTCGCCGGCTTCAATCGGATCGGTGATCGCTCCGACCTTTACGTTCTTGAGCGGCAAGGCGATCGTATCGACCAGCTCGGCCACCTTTAATTTCTCGGCCTTTCCGGTTCCCTGCGTAAGCACTCCAGGATCGGAGTTTTCTTTGGAAAGCTTGTCAAAATCCGAGCCGGCACGGATCTGGGCGACAAGAGTCTTACCCTTTTCACGAACGGCGGCTTCCTCGCGCCCGGCAAATCCGAGAAAGATCTCGCTGACCGAGACGGTTTCCGGTTTGGTAAAACGGGTCTTGTTTTTTTCGAAATAATCCCTTAGCTGCTTACCCGAAGCTTCCCAATAGACCTTCGACTGCACTTCTTTTTGCATCACCATGTCGCGTGTCGCCTGTTTACGCCACACTTCACGGATCTCCTGCGGATTTACGCCGGTCTTCTCCATTTCCACATAAAGAGCATCCAGAGTTTTCATGTTGTACTGCTTCATTATTTCGAGAAACTTCCGGTTAAGGGTCGCATCGATCTCGGAATCCAGGCCAAGTTCCTTGGCTTTCTGAACCAGAAGCTCTTCATTGATAAGACTTGCTATCAATTCGCCCTGTTTTTCGTCAACCATTTTCTGGGCCTCTTCACGCTTTTTGCCCTGCTGAACTTCGCCATCAACAATCGCCTTCGACTCGCGCTTGATGCGCGAAAGGGTAATTACACCCTCATTTACCTGTGCAACGACCTCATCGACAACGCGTTCCTGCGTTTCCTGTGCCGAGGCTGAAAAACCTAAAAATAATATGATCGCAAAAAGTGAAAAAGCTGAATAGATATGTCTCATCGAATACTCCTAAAACACGATATTGCCTAAATTATCTGTTTTATTGCCTTTTTTAACAGATTCTATGATGCTGAAAACCCTGCCTGCGTTTGTTTCCGACATAATATTGT
Source organism: Chloracidobacterium sp. (assembly GCA_031404055.1). Taxonomy (GTDB): domain Bacteria; phylum Acidobacteriota; class Blastocatellia; order Pyrinomonadales; family Pyrinomonadaceae; genus OLB17. The sequence continues at coordinate 1,514 of JANNGV010000453.1, read as the reverse complement.
CGGCTGTGGAAACGGTCTCGATTGATACTTTATATATGATAGCAGGGTTTTCGCGCAACCACGCCCACTCCTAATGAAGAAAAAATGCCCCAACTGCAAGCTGGTCAACTACCCGAACGCCGAAATTTGCGCCCGCTGCGGAGCTTTGTTTAACTCTGTCGGCACTGAAGCGTCTGACGACTCTACAGGCGGTTCACGGATCAAAAGACGTGTGGCAATATTTGTCTCGGTTTGTTTTATCACACTCGCCGGATTTTATGTTTCTATGATCTTTTCCGCCGCTTCGCTGTCATATGAGCAAAAGAAGACCGTCATACGCTCGATCATGATCCTGGAGGAGAAAGGCTTTTCGAGCGAAGTTTTTCTGCTTAAACGCCTTGCTGTCTATCGCTCAAATGACAACTGGCTGAATGCGTCGGTCGAAAAGGAAAGCGCTTTTGCGGCGGCAAACTTTCCGTTCGAGATAGTTACGCTTTACCCTGATTTCTTTACTAATACGGTTGACGACACTGAACGGGCCGCCATATTGCTTCACGAATCGAAACACCTTCAGGGCAAGGAAGAAAAAGACGCCTACGAATTTGTATGGCGAAACCGTAAAAAGCTTGGCTGGGTCAGCGAGACTTACGGAAACTCCGAAACCTGGAACGAGATCAGAAAGCAGACGAGGGAATACGCACCAAACCTTTTTGTGTGCGATATAAACCCTTTTGGCGACTGCACGGAATGACCTAATTCCGAATTTCCCGCAGGACGGTACTTACGGCGGCGATCGGATTCCCCCCTTTTGCCGGAACGCGGAGAATGCCAGTAGGCGAGAAAACTGCGTCTTCGTTCTCAGACAAAAATTTCATGAGCTTCTCCGGTGCGATTTTCGCGTCCTCGGTTAGCTTTACGGCAAATCCATCCACGGTCCTGTCTATCGAAATTACCCTGATCTCTTCGGCAAGCTTTCGCAGACGGCCGTAGGCAAATAGATTCTCAACCGATTCGGGAATCTGGCCGTAGCGGTCACCTATCTCGGAATGTATCTGGCTCAATACCGAATCGGATTCCGCCGAAGATATGCGTTTGTAGGTTCGAAGCCGCTGGCTTGTGTCCGAAATATATTCTTTCGGGATCGACACATCGACGCCCAGATTGATCGAAACACTAGTTTCGTCGGCGATCTCGTCACCGCGAATCTCCGCAATCGTCCGCTCAAGCATTTTTGTGTAGAGATCAAAACCGAGCGCATCAAGATGGCCGGATTGCTGGCCACCGAGAATGTTTCCCGCACCACGAAGCTCAAGATCGAGAGCGGCGATTCGAAATCCGGCACCGAGATCGGAAAATTCGCGTATCGCGCTCAGGCGGCGGCGGGCAATCGGTGTCAACTCGATCTCGCTCGGGATCAGCATGTATGCATATGCACGGCGATTCGACCGTCCGACGCGGCCGCGAAGCTGGTAAAGCTGTGACAGGCCGTAATTATCGGCACGATTGATAATGATCGTATTCGCCCGCGGAATGTC
>JANNGV010000452.1:0-7534 GCA_031404055.1 Chloracidobacterium sp. | reverse complement strand
GCTTATCTGCAAAGCGTCAACCGACGCGAAGCCCCAGCAGGTGTTGCAGCCGAAGCCCTGAGAGCCGACGTCGCCGACATCCAGGCCGTATTTACGCCAATCGAAGTTCGGCAGGCTGGCGGCATCAGTCCCGGTGAGCCGGATACGAATCTCCGCCTTTTGCCGCTCGTCGGCACTTGCCTCGGGGTTTTGAGCTTGCCATTCTCGCCATTTTTGTTCGGATTGTTCGAGCGGCTGCTTCAGTTTACTTTCGGCGTCCTGCCTGATGCGCTTTGAGCGTTCCGATTCACCAACAGGGACTTCTTTGCCGAAATCCGCTTTCAGCGTCCGGATATCGTCAACGCCGTATTTCTCAATGAGTCCGCCCGTCCAAAAAGGAACGATCTTTTTGAACGGCGAATACCACGGTTTCCGGCCATACGCCGAATCGTCAACCGGAGCCCTCGGCAGTGTGCGGAATTTGTAGGTTCGTGCATTGGTACGCACCTGGCTTGTGCAGAGCTTCTCTTGTACCGCCTGATAAGAAACTATCGGCGGGGGATCGTCGGGATTTGTCTGCGAAATTATTGGGGCAGGTTTCAAAAACAATGCCAGGAAGCATAGCCCGATACAAAAATTTCGACCCGGTTTGTTCATAGCCCATTACTTTACATTGCGAATAAGCAATTGAGTGGATAGTAAGCTAACCTCAAATTCCTTTTCAAGGCGATATTTTTTTCCACTAATTCTCAACATAGGCTTCACTCTTTCAAGCGTTTATTAAGAATGCTGATTCGTTCTTCTTCAACAGGATCAGGCACGACATATGCAGCCCATTGCCCGATATTACTGCTCCCGTATTTGATCCAGCCAAAACCATTGTCGCCCCAGTTAGGACCATAGGAATTCTTGACGAACCATGCCCCTCCGTCTTTCGTATCATCCCAACCGATAATTAACAGCACATGGGTTCCGTTACGGAATCCCTCATCGCCGAGCGCACGATCACTGTTATTAAATTCCTCCTCATTGAAGGTTCCACTGGGGACAAAAGGTTCTCCGTGAAGCTCGTATTGGTAACCATCTCCGCCGTATTGATAAAAACAGTCCTCATACAAAATCAATGAAGCCAAAGGGCCATATGTTACCAGCGCACGTTTGATATCTTCGGGCGAAGCTACTTTGTACGGAGTCGAGCTAACATAATTCCACGTGGCTGCTTTAACGCGAGTTTTAGAATCACATTTTTTCGGACGGTCTTTTTCGATCGATTTAAGTAGCGGCAAACCATAGTCGACCAAAAAAGTGAAAGCCGCACCCGGCCAATTTATTCTGCAATATTCCTTCGGGTCCGGCACCATGCAATTAACAAGTTCATCAGTATCGGCACGGTAGTTTCCATCCACAATCGTTTTCTGCAGACGTTTTGCCAAAAGCTGGCGACTGATTTGCATTGCATCGACCGCCGCAAAAGCCCAGCAAGAATCACACCGATCTGCCTGCAGTCCCACTTCGCCCATATTTAAGCCAAGATCATCCGGCAAGTTAAACTTAGATAATTTTCTTGCGCCCAATCCGCGAAAGCGAATTTGTCGCTCGTTCGTCTCTTGCTCTTCGATTTCGGCCTTCGGATTTTGTATTTTCCAAACATTCCAAGCCTTTTCGGCTTGAGATTCTTCATCACTGAGCGGCTGTTCGATGTCTGAAAATATTTGCTTAAGCCGCACCGTCATTCCGACCGGAAGCGGGCGATTTTCTCCAAAATCGCCTTTGGCATAGCTGCTAATGTCGGCACTCGAATACTGCGGATCAGTAAGTATCGACCTGGACGCAAGGCTCTTGCCGATTCCCAGGACATTCAATATTGGGCTATACCAATGTCGTTTGGTCGGGGCATAAGCTGGCCGTAACCATGGGCGAAGACTTCGAAGTTTGTATGTTCTTGCAATCTTTGGGGTACGCTCACCGCAAGGCTTTTCCAAATTCGGCCGTTCCTGGTTTGCGGGGACCGGAGTCGTTTGCGATTTAACCGTATTTGGCACGAAAATCGAGACGAGAATAATCGTCGCAGCTAAATGCTTTAAACTCATAAAACTTCCTAGGGCTTGTTTCGTAACGATAGTTGTCCAAAAGACATGGCGATACCTAATTTACATTAGGATAAGAACATTTCAACGCAGAGATCGCCGACGGGCGGGAGTATAACAAGCACTCTGCGTTCAAGCGGAATCTAGAAACACCAGTCTAAAAATTTCTTAAAATGGTCGGTCTTGTTCCTCCTATTCCGTCCAAATTCATCTTGTTCGGTGGTAAAAAAAGCGAAACCACCGAACAAGATGAATAAGAAGGAACAAAAGGATTAGATCAAGAATTTCTCGGAAATAGTTTGTTCAAAGAACTCTCAAAGATTATCTTTCAACTAATTGCGACACTAGCTCGCACAGCTAATCACCTTTCGTGCGAATATTGCATTCTTGTTCTGTTGGAATGCAAATACTTCCACATGGCTTTGTTCCCGGGCCGCAACCGCCGCCAACTCCGATTGTCAGATTGTTCACAACCGGTTGTTTCACGCAGCCAACTTTCCTGGCAAGTTTCTCTATATCTTTCTTAGCGCCTTTGGTCGTGATCCAACCTTCTATAACGACCGCTCTGTCTTTGGATCGGACGTTGATATGGTTCATTTGAGCTTCGTACTTGACCGTAATCTTGGCGTAGATAGCATCAACAATCATTGCATCGGTTGTTTTGGAACAGTCCGTCTTTTGGGCGTGAGTGCCAACATTGAACAGCATTATCAATGAAAGCGCCAGCAAAGAAATTCTTAATATAGATTTGTTTGTCATCTGGTCTCTCTCCTAATTAAAGTTAGTTAACATCGAAAGCAAGCTGTAGCGTGATTGCTTGCCGAAAAAGATCGAGCCGCTGTCAGGCGACCACGCGATACTCGAAAAATAAAGCCGTGAATCGTTATTGTTGGTAATCCTCTTTGCCTCGCCGCCATTCGCGGGAATAACCCAGAGGTTGTCCTTCATTTCCCGGTGTGAAGCGAAAGCGATTGTCTTTTTATCGGGCGCAAGATGAACGTTAAATAGATAAGTATCTTTCAACGCCGTTATTTGCCGTATTTTGCCGGGGGTGATTTCGGTTTTTACGACCAAAACTTCCTTGTGCAAATCTTCGAAAGGTGAACTCTTGACGGAAACCAAAATGACTTCGTTCCCATTTTGCGACCATCCGATCAATCTCAAAAATACGTCTTCCTCATAAACTATCTCCGCCTTCTTTGTTTCCACGTCAATCACCCTAAGGCCGTACGTTGGTTTTCCTTCGGCGTTATTTGTCTTGGTCGTGAATGCAATTCTCTTTCCATCCGGGGACCACGTTGGACAACTGAGGCCCAGTCTTGCATCGTTGTTTTCAGTAAGTTGTACTTCGTTTGAGCCGTCGGAATTAAAAAGCCAAATATTGCGGCTTCCTTCTTTCATATAAGCAACTTTCGTGGAATCAGGTGACCAGCTAAAGTCATTCGCTTGTGTACGGTTGTACGGCAAAATGCTGTGAGATATCGGCGAAATGCCACCGGTTGTCAACTGCTTTTGTTCCCCGCCAATGGTTTTGATTGTTGCGATTTGAAACTTATTTCCTTTAACGCTTGTATACGCAAGCGTTTTACCATCCGGCGACCATTTTGGTAAACCGCCATTGTTTACACGGTTATTAGCTTGTTCGTCCGTGCCCAAAGTTTTCGTTAAGATCTCGCCGCTGAACAACTTATTGCCTTGGCTCAGGTTTTTGATCGATTGATAGGCGAGCGTTTTCCCATCGGGCGAGACATCGGGCCAGAGTTCGGAATCCTTATCTGAAGCAATTATATATTCTCTGTTATCCTTCAGATTAACGCCCCACACGTCGGATTCTTCTTTTGCCGAGCCATATAATATTTTTGTTCCGTCCGTGGACACATCAAGCACCAAACTGTCCTGCTCAGAAAAGGAAAGCTGTCGCGGCGGGTTTCCGTAAATATCGGTAACAAAGATCTGAAATGTTCCGTCTATCACCACACTGTAAAATATGCGTTTGTTATCCGGATGCCACACAACATTTTTAATCTCTGTAGGTGAACTCAACAATTGTTTTGGCGTTTCGCCGGTTGCGGTTGTCGTCCAGAGAGTCGACGATTCTCCTTCAATCGTTTTGAAGGCGATGTTGACTTCGTCCGGCGAAAGGCTGAATGATGTTCCCTTGATCCCTTTTGAAGTTAGATCGGTAAACGGTTTTGTCTGTCCGGAATTAATGTCAATCGTAAATATTTCACCCTTTGATTCGTAAAAGATCAGGCCGGTTTTTGACCACAAACGCAGTCGGCTGGTTCCATCGTCTATCATCGAAACCAATTTTGGAGAACCGCCAAGGACCGGTATACGCCAGAAGCCGCTTTCATTACCTCTGGTTGAATAAAAGGCCAACTCTTCACCGTCCGGCGACCATATCGGCTGTTCATTTCTGAATTCATCTTTTGTAATTTGAATAGCTTCGCCCGAATTGACTTGTTTTATCCAGATATTTTTTGTCCCCGCTTTGGTCGAAGTAAAGGCGATCATCTTCCCATCCGGTGAAAACGAGCCAATGCTGTAGATTTCTCCGGGTGTGCTAGCCCAGCTTACAACTTCCACGGTTTTCAGTGCCGACGCGGGCGAAGTCTGTGCGGATTTTTGGCCGAACGGCGCAAAATACCATATCCCGAGGACCGTAAGCAGACTGATCGCAAGTGCCGCCGACAGGAACGCGAATACCGGATATCGGTTAGCGGTTTGGGCCGCTGTATCGTGAATCTGGCTGCCGGTGTCTACGCGTTGATACTCTGAAGTGGAGCTTTTAGAAAACGCACCGGTGCTTCGGAACAGCCGAGCCGACGAATCAAGCTCCTTGCCCAGGCTTTTCAGATCGAGCGCCATATCGCGAACTACCTGATAGCGTTCGTCGCGGTTTTTTTGCAGGGCTTTTTGTACAATCCTTTCCAGTTCGGGCGGACAGTCTTGATAAAATTCGGACAATCGAGGCGTATCGGTTTTCAGGATCGCGGCCATGATGTCGGTCGGGCTTTCGCCTTCGAACGGACGACGCCGGGCAAGCATTTCGAAAATCAATACGCCGAGGCTCCAGATGTCGGTCCGGCCATCGATCGCCGCCATACCGCGCGTCTGTTCCGGCGACATGTAATTTACGGTTCCGAGAATCATCCCGAATTGCGTCATTACACGTGCCTTCGTCGCCGCCTCGGTATCGACCGCGTCGCCGCCCGCCGTTAGAAGTTTTGCAAGCCCAAAATCCAGCACCTTTACAAGGCCGTCGTCCCTGACCATTACGTTCTCTGGCTTAATATCGCGGTGAACAATATTTTTGCGATGGGCGGTTTCGAGCGCAGACGCGATCTGTACCGCGATCTCGAGGGCCTCTTTGATCTCAAGCTCGTCGAGATCAATGATCTTCCTTAAAGTCCGCCCCTCCACGTATTCGGAGGCTATGAAACGGGTTCCGTTTTCGGAGCCGATCTCATGAATCGTCAATATATTCGGGTGATTGAGAGCCGAAACGACCTTCGCCTCCTGTATAAACCTCTGTACCCGCACGGCGTCATCAGCAATATCGGATGGCAGAATTTTCAAAGCAACCGATCTTTCAAGCTCCTCGTCCTTCGCAAGATAGACCTCGCCCATCCCACCAGCACCTATCGCGGCGGATATCCGGTATCGTCCGATCTGTTGATCAGGAACAAGCATCGCGGGTATATTGTCGAACGGTATTACTTAAGCAACGATAACGACTTAACTTATGGTGACGAGGAAAATATACACCGATGAGGCAGTCATATCAATCGAAAAACGCCGGAGCCGTTAACGGGCGTAGAGAAGCGGCTATTATTGAATAAGAGTTTTTGCCGTAAACTGCAAAAAGAAATAATATTTGTTTGTCTCGAAGTTTACTCTATTTCCACGACGAAGCCACCCCGTAAAAGTCTTGATATATCTATACATATCGGTATAATAATTTATGGAGTTCGAATGGGATCCGAAAAAAGCCGCGGAGAATCTAAGGAAGCACCACATTTCGTTTGTTGAAGCGGCAGAGGCTTTCTTCGATGAAAGTGCTGTGGACCTATTTGACGATATAAACTCCGATACCGAGATTCGTTATCGGATCGTCGGCATCTCTCGGCGAAGATTGTTGTTTGTCGCTTTCACAGACCGTGATGAGACAATTCGAATCATTTCGGCTCGAAAGGCTAATGCAAAGCAAGTGAGAATTTACAATGAGCAAAACGGATAAAGAATTAACGTATACGGTAACTGAGGAAGAGTATCTAGCGGAACTTGCCGAAGGCTTTACGGAAGATGAAGTAATGAAACCCGGCGTGTATAAAGTTAGACGGTCGCCGTGGGCCGAAAAACTTAAGAATGCCAAGAAGATCAAAGTTTCGATCTATCTTGATGGAGACGTAATTGAGCACTTCCGACTCCGCTCCGAACAGCCGAACGCGGCACCATATCAAACGCAGATCAATAACGAGTTGCGGAAGGTGATGGAGAATGGATCAACGGAAACTGCCAGTGTTGAGAGCGATATCTTGAACAACAAAAAGTTCTTGAAGGCGTTGAAGAAAAAGCTTGAAATGGTTTGAATTCAAACGATTTTAAGTTTAAATGGAACTTTATTGCGTTTTGCAGACTCTATTATTAATGGTAAAACCTACGCCCTTGAGTTGATTTATGAAAAAGCTTGTTTGTGCTGCTGCAATACTAGTATTTTTATCGACCGCAACTTTTGCCGAGTGGGCGGTGATTCCATTAGCCGAACTTGTAGCTGACTCCGACTTAATTGTCGTGGGTACGCTCCACCCAGCGGAGGAGAATTCTAATGGCGAAGGGAAAGGAAATATTCTCGTCGATGAGATCATTACGAAGGGGGTTAAAACGTTGGATGGCCGGCTGCTCAAGGCGGGCGATAATCTAAAGATTACTTGGTTGGACAACTGGGCTTGCGCGTCGGGCATGCATCTCAGATGGGAAAACAAGAAAGGCATCTTTCTGCTAAAGATTCAAAAGGATGGTACCGTCGCCGCCGGTTATCCGGGACGGTTCACGACACTTGATGACCTTAGTATAATTAGAGGATTTCTTCATCAAAAGAAGACGAAAGAAGCTGGTCGTGTGGACGTCGCGGCCGCCAAAATCGACGAGGTAGCTTCTTCTTCCCAACCGAGGGATGAAGCGACGGCTGTTGACGAGTCTTCGTTTAATAATTATTCGCCCTATAGAGCTTTATTTGCCGCGTTTCTTTCGTCAATTCTCTACTTAATTTTTTACCGAAGACGACTCTGGGTTCGATAAAATGGCAGATATAACTTCAAATTTCGCAGGAATCAAATCTCCTAACCCATTCTGGCTTGCATCTGCTCCGCCGACGAACATGGGTTCGATGGTCGAGCGGGCGTTTGATGCTGGTTGGGGTGGGGCGGTTTGGAAGACTTTGGGCGAGCCGATCGTCAATGTTT
>JANNGV010000451.1:0-2518 GCA_031404055.1 Chloracidobacterium sp. | reverse complement strand
CGATCCGCAACGCTCCCTCGTTTGCTGACGGAACAAAAAATCCGAGGTAGGTAACGAACAAATTGCAATTCGCGGCAAATGTGGTGACACGAACGATCCAGTAGAGCCAGCCGACCTCAAATCCGACAATCGAGCCAAATGCTTCTTTTGCGTAAAGATACGGCCCGCCAGTGGACGAAAAACGGCTCGAGACTTCGGCATAACAAAGAACGATGACGCCGATAATTATTGCGCAAAGCAAGAATGCGAATAGACTATAAGATCCAATCAACGCCTGTACTTTTGCGGGCAATCCAAAAATGCCTGCCCCGATTATCGTGTTTATCGCTATCGCGGTCAGGTCCCACCGGCCAATGACGCGAACAAGTTTTTCATCTGTCATGAGCTTTTAGAGCGGGCAAATCGGATTTGCATCAACCAGCCAAATGTCACTGGCCTTGCGAATCTTTAAATATAGTTTCTGCTTGTTCATCTTCTTCCGTGGTTGACGAACTATTTGACCACAGAACCAGAAGAAACAAGAAAGATCGAGAGGAACAAGAAAGGAGCTGCGATACATATAATCGGATCATTGTCCGTCCGCACCTCTTTATATGCGACAGCTTTTCGTTTATACTCTGAAAACTACTTTCCGTAAAGATTTCCAGAGCTAATTGAATGAAAAACGTGCTGCGAGCCATTTTTTGTGTTGTCATTCTCTGTGTTGCTTATTCGCACGCGCCTGCACAGAAGGAAAGATCGAAGATCGAGATTTTAGCGCCAAAGAGCTATCAGGCGCCGGCGCTCACCGCCTCCGCCGAACTCGAAACGATGCTCAAAGAAGCGGTCAATTCCGTTCTTGATCCGGCCAGCAGTAAGGGCTTTAAGCCGGAGGAGATTGCGGCAACTTTGATTAATCTTCGCGATCCGCAAAATCTGAAATGGGCAAATGTCGCGGGAGAGAGGCCGATCTATCCTGCAAGCGTCGTCAAAATGTTCTACATGGCGGCGCTCGAACGCCAGCTTGAGGACGGGAAGGTCACGCTCACACCGGAGCTTTTACGCGGGCTAAAAGATATGATCGTCGATTCTTCAAACGAAGCGACGCAGTACATTCTGGATGTACTAACCGATACTTCGAGCGGCACCGAATTGCCGACGAAGCAATTTGATGTCTGGCAATACAAGCGGAACCGCGTCAACCGCTTTCTCTCGTCGATGGGCTATACCAACATCAACATCAATCAGAAAACATTCTGCGAAGACGCTTACGGTATCGAGCAGCAATCGCGTAATTATAAGGGTCAAAACCGCAATATGATCACGACCAACGCGACCGCCCGACTGCTGGCCGAGATTGTGCTGGGACGGATGAACACGCCGGAGCGGACCGGGAGAATGATGGATCTGATGAAACGCGATCCGTTCGCGGCGTCGAGCGATCCTGACAATCAAGCGGTCGGCTTTACGGGCAAAGCGCTCATCGATGCAAAAATGACTGGTGCAAAGCTATGGTCCAAGGCGGGTTGGACGAGCAAAGCCCGGCACGATGCCGCGTATATCGAAACGCCCGAGGGATTGAAATTCGTGCTCGTAGTTTACACAGAAAATCACGCAAACGACCGCGACTCGATTCCGACGATTGCGCGAAAGGTCATTGAGAGGCTGTCTCAAAAATAGCCATGCAGAGGCCCGCGCGTGAGCAAGGACGAAATGCTCGCCGTTGTTGAATTCGCCCTGGCTTACGAGGCAGGCTTCTGCGTTGATCACTAAAAAAATATGAAAAAGAATCTCTTACTTTTGCTTGTATTGCTGGTTTTCCCTATTTCTTTGTTTGCTCAGGGCTCATACAAACAGCCGCCGAAAGATATCATGGATGTGCTGAATGCCCCAGCGACACCAGCCACGTCGATATCGCCTACTCGCGATAAAATGGCTTTGCTTGAGCCGTTGCGTTATCCGCCGATTGCGGAGTTGGCCCAGCCGATGCTTCGGATAGCCGGGCTTCGCATCAATCCTAATACGAACGGCCAACACCGGCAGTTTTATTCAGTTAGCCTCAAGCTGAAGAACATCGCTGACGGGAAAGAAACCGCGGTTAACCTTCCTGCCGGAGCGCAGATAATCAGCCCGCAATGGTCGCCGGACGGAAAATACATCGCGGCGGGGAACATTACACCTTCCGGAATCGAATTGTGGATAATCGATACTGCGACGGCGAAAGCGGTTAAGGTCAAAAATGTTTTCGTAAATACGGCGTTCGGCGGTTTTAGCTGGGAAGATTCCCGGACGATCTCGGCGACGCTGGTACCATTGAAACGCGGTGCCGCCCCCGGATATCAAAACATCACGCCGAATGAGCCGAACATTCAGGAAACGTCAGGCCGCACCGGAGCAGTTCAAACTTTTCAAGACCTGCTTAAGAGCTCACGCCTGCCTTGATCGCTTCTACAAGATTTTCCTTCTGTGCCTCCGCCGTCACCATCAAGACAGGGATCGCTTTCAATTTGTCATCGGCACGAATAGCCCGCAAAAGATC
>JANNGV010000450.1:0-2676 GCA_031404055.1 Chloracidobacterium sp. | reverse complement strand
TGGTTCGATTTTAATCCTTGATCGTTATTACTTTTCATACAAAGCCAGAAATTCTTTGTTGCCGGCAGCTCCGAGGATTGGCGATTCGATCACTCCTTCAACACGCAGCCCGATTCCCTCCGCGAATTGATTTATTTCGTTCACGACGCGTTCGTGCTTTTCTGGCTCGCGTACAATTCCGCCTTTACCCACTTCACCTTTGCCGACCTCGAACTGAGGTTTAATAAGCGTAACGATCCGGCCTTTATTTGTCAGTAATTCCATGAGCACCGGCAACAGTTTAGTTACGGAAATGAATGAAACGTCCATCACACCCAGTTCAAACTTCTCCTCAAAATCACCGGGCAGCAGGTTTCTGGCGTTTGTATTTTCAAGGACCTTCACGCGGGGATCATTTCTCAGGCTCCAAACAAGCTGATTTGTACCAACATCGACAGCAACAACTTTCTCGGCACCGTTCTGCAGAAGACAGTCGGTAAAACCGCCCGTGGATGAACCGACGTCAATGCAAACATATCCGGCTGGGCGAATATCAAAATATCGCAAAGCTTCTTGAAGTTTCAAGCCGCCGCGGCCGACGAATTTCGACTCCGGCGTGTCACCCTTGATGCGGATGCTCGCCTCTGGGCCAAATGTTTCAGATGGTTTTTCGACTTTCTTTTCATTAACCAGCACCGATCCCGCCATCACGAGTGCTTGTGCCTTCGTCCGCGAATCGGCTAATCCCATATCGTGAAGCAATTTGTCGATTCTATCTTTCTTCATTTCACCTACTGTTCAATACCTTCGGCTTCGAAATCAACGATCTCAAAGTCTTCGACATTATAACGAATTTGGATTGGCTGGCAGCACACCTCGCAGTCTTCGATATAGCTTTGTCCTTCAAGCGAGGTGTCCAAAACAAAAGAGATCTCTTCCCAGCAATACGGACAAGTAAAAAAATGTTCTATTTCCATCAATTTTGTCTAATATGGATTCGTTATAAGTTCTCAATTCCAGATGCTATGCTCAAAACTTACCAGTTAGTTATCAGTTGATTCGAATTTAGCAGAATGGAAACCCGAACAAAAATGTCAGCGTTTGCCAAATTTGCGTGGTTTGTGCTGGCCTATAACATCGTCGTCATACTATGGGGTGTTTTCCTGCGGGCATCAAAATCCGGCGATGGCTGCGGCCAGCATTGGTTGACGTGTCATGGCGAGGTTGTGCCGTCGGCTCCGGAACTCAAAACGATCATCGAATTTTCGCACCGGATCACAAGCGCTCTCGACGGGCTGATCGTTATTGCCCTTCTAATTTGGGCAATTCGTATCTGGTATGTTCGACGGTCAAAGGCGAACTCGTATGTTTTGAAAATGGCAATCGCTTCGTTCGTGTTCGTTTTAATTGAAGGAGCGATCGGCGCCGGACTTGTCCTTACCGGTAACACCGCGGAAACTCTAACTCCGGCACGCCCGTTCTGGATGGCGGCGCATTTAATTAACACGCTCGTCCTGTTAAGTTTGCTGACCATAACGGCGTGGTCGGCGAGCAGCGGACGCCGCATAGATTTTAGGATTCAGCCGAAACTTTTGCCATGGATCGCCTTGGGTTGCGCGCTTATATTCCTTGTCGGTATAAGCGGCTCGGTCGCCGCATTGAGCAGTATGATCTTCCCGTCCGGAAACATTGCGGAGGGCATTACCAAAGATTTCTCGCCGACGTCGCATATACTTTTGCGAATACGGCCGTTCCATCCAATCATCGCGATTATTGCCGCCGTTTTCCTGACGTTTTGGGCGGGATGGGTCAAGGCAAACGCGTCCAATTCGACTGGCGCCGTTCGGTGGGCAAACATTCTTTCGGTCCTCGTCGTGGTCCAGATCGCCTTCGGCGCATTGACACTTTTGACGCTCGGCCCGATTGTAATGCAGCTTGGCCATCTGCTTTTAGCGGATGCAATCTGGATTTCATTTGTCCTGCTGTCGCTAAATCTTCTCAGCACGTCAGCGTTGGCGAATCAGGACGATGTTCTCCACCTCGCACCGTCTGAAACCATCGTATCGAGCGAGGCCTGAAGTTCCACCAGCTTTTGCCGCACTTCTTCATCCGTCGAAGAGGGATCGACGTATATCGGTTCGCCAATCATCATTCTGGCACGCGTGAACGGAGCCGGGATTTGAAGCTTGTCCCAACTTCTGACCGTCCAAAATCTGCGAAGTTCCACTACGAAAGGCATCATGGGATTGCCCGTTTTTTTAGCTAAGAGAACGGCTCCGGTTTTTGCCTCGTAACGTGGGCCTTTCGGGCCGTCAACCGTAAAGGCCATCGGCATGCCCTTTCGCATTGTTTTGATCATATCGACAAGTGCTCCCACACCGCCGCGCGTAGATGATCCGCGGATCGCTCCGTAACCCAATCTCTGAATAAAACGTGCTATATATTCACCATCCTTGCTCTGTGACGTGATGACCGCGATACCACGGTTTCGGAAGAAATAGGTCGATGCAAAGATCCGGTTATGCCAAAAGGCGTATATTGGAATGTCGCCGGCATTCTCTATCGCTGAAAAATTTTCCCAACCTTCGACCTCAAAACGGATTGTTCGTCCAATTAAAAGTATAATTAAATAGAAGGTCCAATCCGCCAGGCGGATGGTAATGCGTTCCTTTAACGAATAATGCGAGAGAGAAGCGG
>JANNGV010000449.1:0-3888 GCA_031404055.1 Chloracidobacterium sp. | reverse complement strand
CTACAAGCTATGCGGCTAGTATGAAATTCAGAGCCAGGGTCTTAAATAAAACATAAACAAATATCTTAGTACCCTTCGACATGTGACAAGGAGTCGATTTGACATTGTTGATGACGGCGATCGTGTTCGCACCGGCTTGTTTGCGGACGCCTACGGACACTGACTGAACGCCGTCAAGCGATGCCGCCGAGCTGGGCTCGCCGCCGGTTTTCTCGACACGCCCGATGTCCTTTATTTTTATCGGAAAACCGTTACGTGTAGCGATGACAATATCGCTAAACTGCTCGATTTCGGTCAGTTTGCTCATCGTGCGGACGCCGAGCGTACGCTGGCCCTCAATCAGGTTGCCGCCGGGCAATTCCTGATTCTGCCCGCGAATCGCCGCCGAAACTTCAGTTACGGAAATATTGTATGCTCGGAGGCGGTCCGGGTTGACGCTGACAAGCACTTGGGGTGTCCGGGAGCCCCACAAAAAGACCTCGCCGACGCCGTCGGCCGATTCGATTCGCTCCTGAATAAGATTTTCGATTAGCTCGGTCAGCTCCATCACGTCGCGGGGGGCGCTGATTGTGTACATCAGGATCGGCTGCGAATCGGGATCGGATTTCTGCGCAACGGGCGGGTCGGCGGTCTCAGGCAGCCGGCCCCCGACCGTGCTGAGTTTCTGCTGAATTTCCTGGAAAGCGACGTCCGGGTCTTTTTCGAGATTGAAGGTAAGCGTGACGTTAGAGCTGCCGCGGGACGAGCTGGAGCGCATTTCTTCGACGCCGGGAACGGTGTTCAACGCACCCTCGATAACGTCGGTGATCTCGGTTTCGATCTCTTCGGGAGCCGCTCCCGGATTTGTCGTGCGAACGGAGATAGTTGGAAGGTCGATCTTCGGGAAACGGTCAACGCCGAGCGTAAAGAAGCTGAAACCGCCAACAACCGTCAAAAACAGCACGATAACGGTTGCGAAAACCGGTCGATGCACACAAATTTCGGCTAACCACTGCATAAGCTAGTTCAAGGTTCAAAAGTTCAAAGTTCAAGGTTCAAAGTTCAAGGTTCAAAGTTCAATTCACATCACTTGAATTTGCTGCCACGCAGATCGCTTTGCTGCAAATATTTCATTAATCCCGAGATCAGACGGCTCGTTTCCAATAACTTTTCGGATAGTAACTGAAACTGGTCATGATCGATGTATGACTGATCCAAAGCAACATAAAGCTGGCAGCGAACTTCTCCGCAAGAACCTTTCGCTATACCGAGAAAATTGACAAATTCTTTGTTACCACCGCGTTCAAAGCCTTCAGCAATGTTGGAAAGGACTGATATCGATGCTCGTCGAATTTGGTTGCAAAGAGCAAAATCCCGTGAAAAACTACCGTTCGAGGACCTCTCATACACAAGTCTCGTTACCTCTCGAGCTAATTTCCATGATTCGATGTCTTCAAACTTCTCAATCTTTGCCATAAATATTTGGATGGCTAAGGGTCGTATTCAACGTCGTCCGTCAAACGTTGAACCTTAAACCTTGAACTTTGAACTAAACCGCGACTTTCGCTCCTTCATACAACTGATCGAGGTTACTCGTTGCGACTATCTCGTCAGTGTTCAGGCCATCCAATATCTGATAGCTGTCACCCTCCTCAGGACCGAGTTGCAGCGTTCGGAGTTTTGCAATTCCCTCGACGATCACGAAAGCCCTGTAAGACTGCGTGCTGGCATCGTTATACACGGCCGACTTCGGTACAAAGATGCCCGTGCCGCCGCCTTCCTTGGTGATACGTGCAGTGCCGAACATGCCGGTCCGCAAAAGGTTGTCGCCGTTCTCAATCCGGGCTTCAACCACTGCCGAGCGAGAGACCGCATCGATCGCCGGATTGACGGCGGTTACGCTTCCGGCAAAATTTCTGTCCTTAAATGCATCGACCTGAACAGAAACTCCGCGGCCGAGCACAACGGTAGGAACGTCCGTCTCGGAGATCTGTATCTGAATTTTTATCGGGTTTGAGCGGAGCAAAGTCGCGACTACCGACGCGGACGATACATATTCGCCGACCGCCACCGGGCGAGCACTGATAAATCCGGAAAAAGGAGCACGAACTACCGTGTCCGCAATAGCCTGCTCCGCGGTGCCGACCTGTGTTCGTGCCGCTTCGACCGCCGCCTGGGCGCTGGCAATCGCCTGATTGCTTTGTCTTGCGATATTTACGGCCGCGTCAAGCTGTTCCTTGGCGCTATTTACACGCGCACGCGCCGTATCGCGGGTGGTACGAAACGTCTCGTAAGTTATCATCGGCACGTCACCCGTTTCGACCAATTCGCGATAACGTTTTTCGTTCGCTTCGGCTTGGCGAAGCTCGGCGATAAGCTGTTGGTAATTGGCATTTGCCGCCCGGACTTCCGGAATTGTCGAAGCATTGAAGGTGCCGTTGGGCGACAGTCCGAGTCGAGCTTCGGCTTGGCGGACGGCGGCGATAGCCTGTTTTACGCCGGCCTGTGCCGAGGCGAGCTGGAGCCGGGCATCTTTGTCGTCGATCGTTGCGATCACGCTGCCCTGTGAAACAAACTCTCCGACATTCGCCATTACATTTTTGATCTTGCCTGCGGTTTTCGGCGCGATATCCGAAGTTTCATCGGCTACCAAACTACCCGACGCCTGTATATATGCCGGGACCTGCCGAGATTCAACTTTTGCTACCGTGACCGCGACCGTAGCATCGGCGGAAGCGGAATTAGCGTTACTGTTCCCCCGGCTTTCGCCTGCCGAACTTGCTCCCCCGCACGACATGCACAGCGTTGCGGCAAGAATGCCGATCAAAATTTCCGACGCCGGATTGCCGCGCTGCTTGTTTAAATTCAACATAAGATTTCGTTAAGATGCTAATTTTACAATACTTGCCGACTTACAATAAGCTCAACTGTGTAAATTTTTGTAAACTCATATTCGACCAACACGCCCGATGCGCCCTTATTTCGCTTCCTCGACAAGCTGGAAGTCCGCCGGACTGTCTCGACTTCAAGTCCTAATTCACATAAAATAGCCATTCAAAATCGAAAGACAGATTAAGGATAGGAATAATGATAGAGGAAATCTCAGCGACCAACCTTAAAGCGCGTTTGGACGCAGGCGACGATATTCAGTTGATAGATGTGCGTCAGCCGGACGAAAATGCGTTTGCGAAGATCGACGGTGCAAAGCTGATACCGCTCGGCGATGTGCTGAAGCGAATGGGCGAGATAGACCCAGCCCGCGAAACCGTAATCCACTGTAAAATGGGCGGCCGCAGCGCAAAGGCCATCGAAATGTTAAGACAGGCAGGTTTTACCGGCGAACTTAAGAACCTGAAAGGCGGCATTACCGCCTGGTCGAATGAGGTGGATCCCAAAGTTCCGAAATATTGATCCGCAGACTGGAAATAGGACGATCCTTAATAGCGACTGAACGCCTTATCATAAGTGGAAGAACGATCCGCTGATCGTTCCGGCGATTTTCATTAGTAAATAGTAAGCGAATTATTAATTACTAGGAGTTCTTTCAAAAACCTATCTAACTAACTTCTTTTTTTGACAGAAACTGAAATGTATCGAAATACTCTGTTTTTGTTCCTCTTATTCGTGCTTGTTCCTCTTTTTCGGTGGTAAAAAAAACGAACCACGGAAGAAGATGAACAAGTAGAAAGAAAAGGATTCGATCAGGATTGATAAAATAGGTTTTTCAAAGAACTTTACTAATGAAAAAGTCTCCAGAAACATTAAAATGACCCCAGAATAGCTGTGTCGAAATAACACGCCCTCGGTTTTTTACGCCGTTTTCTTGCTTTGGCACGAAAACTGCCCATCTATCGTTCGCCAATCCAGCAATTGCGGCGACCGTGTCCCGCGTCTGCTACGATAGCAATC